>CAJWMA010000229.1 GCA_913042995.1 uncultured bacterium
CGGCCGGTCCGAAGCTGCGTGAGGGTGACCGCCAGGTGCCCGAGGGGGTCTATACACTCGATGAGCTCAATCCGAACAGCCGCTTTCACCTCTCGCTCCGGGTCGGCTACCCCAACGCGTTTGACCGGGCTCGGGCGAAGGAAGATGGCCGTTTGGGTCTCGGCGGAGATATCATGATTCACGGCGGGAGCTCATCGGCGGGCTGCCTTGCCATCGGAGACAAGGCGGTAGAGGAGCTCTTTGTTCTGGTAGCGGATTGCGGTCTCGCAAATGCCAGGCTGGTGCTCAGCCCGGTCGATTTCAGGGAGCGGGAGTTGCCCCTGTCGTGCTGGAACCTGGCTGCCTGGACGGAAGAGCTCTACGATTCGATCAGGCTCGAGCTGGCTGACCTGCCGGAGGTGGAGGCCGGGTCTCGCGCCGGGCTGGGAGCCTAGGGATATGAAACAGGCGAAAATTCATTTTCTCGGAACGGGAGATGCCTGGCATTCCGAGGGGCGGCACCACCAGGCGATCCTGCTGAGGCTGGCCGAGGGGAGCATATTGGTAGACGCCGGCTCGACAGTCTGTCTCAGCCTTGATCATGCCGGGGTTGGCACCGCCGAGCTTGACAGGATTTTCATTACGCATCTGCATGGCGATCACATTGCCGGTTGGCCTTTCCTGCTGTTGAGGATGGTCTTCCAGGACGAGCGCGTCCGCCCCCTGACGATCTCCGGGCCGGCGGGTACGCGGGAGACCCTTGAGAGCCTCGCCCGGCTCTGCTACAGCGATTCCTCGCTCTACGAGAAGATCGCTTTCGAGATACTCTACGAGGAGCTCCCTGCCGGCGAGCGCAGGGACGTCGATGGTTCCGGGCTCCTGGTTGAAACCTTCGCGATGGCTCATCACGCCACCTCGATCGGCTACGTCTTCACTTCGCAAGGGTCTCGCATCGGAATCAGCGGGGATACCGGCTGGTGTCCGGGACTCGAGCGGCTGGTGGATGCGAGCGATACGCTCGTTCTTGAGTGCACCACGGTGGAGGAGGCGGGAGCGAAGCACCTCTCGCTCGCGGACTTTCGCGCTCACCAGGGTCTTTTCGATGGCAAGAGAACGTTTCTTGTTCACCTTGGAGCTGGTGTTGACGAGGCCCTTGCCAGCGAGCCGCTCGCCGGGGTTGAGACCGCCAGCGACGGCCTGGTCGCGGGGCTCTGAAGCTCAGCCAAGGAAATAGAGCCCGGCGTAAATTTTCGGATCGATGAGACAGCCCCGCTCTATCGCAGCGGCCAGCCAGGCGTCCAACTGGTCAAGGCTGATGGTGTGCACCGTGATGTCCTCGGACTCGTCGCCGCCCCCAGGGCCGGTTTTACGCAGGCCCGTGGCCCTCAGCAGTGTCTGGATCTCGCTGGTAAGCCCCGCGGATGGGGGGCCCTCACAGAGGAACTCGATGCTCTCCGCCTCGTAGCCCGTCTCCTCGAGCAGCTCTCGACGCGCCGCCTCCCTGAAGTCCTCGTCTCTCGCATCCGGAAGGTCTCCCGCCAGTCCCGCCGGCAGCTCGATCACCCGCGCTCCGACCGGGACCCGGTGCTGCTCGACCAGCACCAGCTCGTTTTCATCGGTGACCGCGAGAATTACCACGACCCCGGAGGAGCCGACACGCTCGACGTATTCCCAGTTGCCGAGCTGGAGCATCTCCAGGAAACGTCCCTGGTGCAGTAGTTCTTTTCGGGGCTTCTCTTGCGCCATGGGGTTTTCCAGGCCTATAGGAGGAAGGAGTAGAGCTTTGCGGCTCGCAACTCAAATTTCAGCCGGATCCGGCTTCCCGCCATTTCAGCGAGTGAGAATCCGCCGGGCCACTCGAGCTCGGCATCCGTAGCGGACCCGGTCAGAGGTTCGCTGACGGCGAGGGCTTTGTTATTTTCATCTAGAAGGGCGACCCTGATCGTTCCGTTTCCGGAAGCATCCGCCGAGAGCCGGAGGGGACCGCCGGAGCAGGGCAGGGGAGTCGTGGTGATAGACGCAGGCTTGTCGGCGGCGGCGGGTTCAAAGCCGGCCCAGCCGTCCGGGCGAAGCGTCGCGAGCGCGAGCCCGCCTTTGCGCCAGTCAAAAAAGTACCAGTCACTTGCGCCGTAGTAGATCCGGATCTCCCGGTCCAGGATGACCGGGGTCGAGGGGAACATCGCCCCCCAGTCGCAGGGCATGGCCCCGTATTTTCTTTCTTGCGCGGCGGTATGTCCTACCAGGGGCGTACCCGGGCAGATGCGATGCCATGTGGTGGAGTCGGGACTCCAGGCGAGCTCGATATGCTGGCGCACGCCGTGGCGCGATTTCAGCGATGGGTAGCGCATCATTCCGAGCAGCCCGAGGAAGACGCGGCCGGCGCGGAAGATCACCATGTCGTGCGTCTGTAGCTGCGGAGAGCCTTCGATGGCCAGCGTGGACCGGGTCCATTTCACCGCGTCGAGGCTCTCGGTCCGGGCGATCTTCCGGTTTCCCACCACGGGAAATTTATCGTAGTGCCTGACGATGCCGATGTATTTCCGCAGCTCCGGCGACCAGGTCATGTTCGCGTGACAGTCACTCTCGATCCTGATTTCCGGGCATCGAATCTCGGGTCCCCAGCGCAGGCCATCCGGTGAAAAGCGAACCAGCTGCATGTAGCCGACCTGTGAGGCGTAGAACGCCTTGTAGCGGCGTTCCGGGTTCGGATCGCGCGCATCCTTGTACACTCCCGCTCCGGATGGGCCGCGTACGACAATGTTGTTCTTCCTGTTGCCGCCGAACTCGATGATGCCGAGCTCGGGCTTCTGCCAGTGAATGCCGTCTCTGGACGTGGCGTAGAGAAGAGCCTCTTCGCGGCGATTGGGCCTGGCGTTCATATAGTCCGTCGAGGCGGGATTGCGCTTCCCGGCCGGCGTGCGGGTGGTCCTCTCGTCGACGATGAAGGGGCAGTACCAGCACTTGTAGAGCCTGTCCTCTTCGTCGTAGATGACGTTGGGGTACATATTGTCGTAGCGGGCCTCCCACGGCTTGTCGGCGCCAAAGAGGGGGTTGTTCCCGGACTTCACCACCGTGCCGAGCGTCAGCCTGGCGTTGTCGGCTTTGTCGACGATACGTGAGTCAAGGAGATGGTAGCGAACGCATTCGCCGCCCGTCTTTTTCTTCTCGACCGGATCCGCGATGACCGCTTCGTAGACGATGGGTTTGATGGCCTGTCCCAGCTGGCGCATCGGCAACTGCTGGCTCAGGGTGATGACCACCAGGTCCTCGCGCGGCGAGAGCCAGAACTCGGTGCCGGCGCCTCCAAGCCATTCGTATTCGCCGATGGATGATGGCTCTGAATCGATCTTCCTGATCCGGACGGCGAAGCCGAGGCCGAAGCCGCGTCCTTTCGGCCGCCGGCTGATTTCTCCGACTCCCGGCGGCAGCTGATCGCGGGTCATCTCCGCGACCGTTTCCGCTCTCAGAAGCCGGACTCCATCGAATTCACCTCTTCCCGAGAGCATCAGGCAGAAGCGCATGTAGTCGGCCGCCGTGGAGACCAGTCCACCGCCGCCGGAGAGGAATTTCGGTGATTTCCTGAAGCTGAAGGGGCCTGAGGTGCCGGGCTGGGGGGCGCTGGTTACCCGCAGACCGTTGCCGTAGACGACCGCGAATCGATCAAGCTTTTCTTCGGGAACATGGAAGCCGGTGTCTTTCATTCGAAGTGGTTTGAAGATTCGTTCGGCGAGAAACCCGTCGAGCCGCTGCCCTGAGACGGCCTCGACGAGCCGGGCAAGGAGATCGGCGGCGAAGCTGTAATGCCAGCCCTTGCCGGGGGGGTAGATCAGCGGCACGGTGGTGAGCCGCTCGGTCATCTCCTTGAGGCTGGAGTCGGCCAGGGGCGGAAGGCCTGCCTGGCGCATCGTTCGATCGACGGTGGAGTTGTTTGGCAATCCGGAGGTGTGACGCAGCAGGTCGCGTACCGTCATCTCGGGTTTTGCCACAGCGCCCTTGAATTTCATTCCCCTGGTTTCGGGAAGATATTTAGAGACCGGCGCATCGAGCTCGAGCTTTCCTTCCTCTTCGAGGATCATCGCCGCGACGCTGACGATCGCCTTGGTCATCGAGTAGATGCGGAAGATCGTGTCCTTGCTCATGGGCTTCTTTGCCGCGATGTCCATCATCCCGTGGGCTTTGAAGTGGGCGACCTTGCCGCGGCGGGCGACGATGGTGATCGCCCCGGCCAGCTGTTTTCTGTCGAGAAACTTTCGCACCTCTGAACCGATCTTATCGAGACCCTCGGCCGAAAGTCCCACCTCAGCTGGTTGGGCGAGAGGCAGATCCTGTCCAGCGACCGGGGAAAGAGCCAGCAGCAGGGTCGCGATGGTTGGGAAGATGGATGATTTCATTCGCCTTCAGCCCTGATTCGTCTCGTTATTTCAGAGAAAGGACTAGAACACCTTCTGCGATTTGAGGCAATAGGATGGAGCGGAGCCTGCTGAAACTTCCGCGCAAACAGGAGGTTTGCACTTCAGCGCTTGGGTGGTAAACCTTTACGGTAGGCTGGAGTTCCAGAGGGGACCTTCCGTAGAAGGAGAGGGCTTTTGAACGAGACCGAGATCGGTAAGGCTGAGCAGGGCGGAGAGCGCACGGATGATTCCGGTGAGCTTCAGCGTTCCATGGGGCCCGCCATGGCGGTCTCCGTGGTCGTGGGCTGTGTTATCGGGGTTGGAATCTTTTTTATTCCAGGTCGGATCGCGGCTACCGGAGCCGGTTTCCCCCTGGTCATCTCGACCTGGGTGGTGGTGGGGCTGGCCTGCTTTCTCGCGGCGCTCTGTTTCGCCGAGATGGCCCTGATGTTTCCCCGCTCCGGTGGACAGTACGTCTATCTTGGGGAAGCCTATGGGAGGTCGGTCGCTTTTATGCAGGGGTGGGCCGCGGTTCTCATCATCGCTCCCTCCGCGGCGGCCTCTCTCTCTGTCGCGTTTGTCGAGACCTGCGCCGGGCTTTTTAACGCAGCTCCTTCCAACTGGGGTAAAATGATCGCTGCCGTTGTGGTGTTGGCTGTGGTTGTCGGGATCAACCTGCGAGGAGCCCGGTGGGGAGGGAGCTTCCAGACAGCCACGACCCTTGTCAAGGTGGTCTCGCTTTGTTGTCTCGCGGCCCTGCCGTTTGTTTCAGGGCTTTTTTCAGGAGATGGAATCGATAGCGCCAACTACACGGCTTCAATGGAGACTGGCGAAAAGAGCGCTTTCGCTCTCTTCGCCCTGGTGATGGTCTCGGTGATGTTCGCTTATGAAGGTTGGCAGAATGTAACCACCGTGGCGGGGGAGATTCGTGAGCCGCAGCGCAATATTCCGCGGGCTCTCTTCGCGGGGCTTGCCTTGGTTGTTCTCCTTTACGTTGCGGCTAACTTCGCTTTTCACGGGGTGTTGAGTATGGATGAGGTCGCCTCCAGCAAGGGGGGAGTAGCGCAGGGCATGACGACAAGGCTCCTCGGCCCCGCGGCGGGGGGGGCGATCGCACTGGTCATTTTGTTCAGTACGATAGGCAGCCTGAATGGCGTGGTGCTTGCCAATCCGAGGATACTCTTCGCGCTGGGAAAGGACTATCCGCGCATCGGCAGGATGGCTAGGATCCATCCGCGCTACGGGACGCCCGCGACGGCCCTTCTTACCCTCTTCCTGGTTTCTGGTCTGTACATCGTCGCCGCCGGGCTGTTCGTCCTGTTTAACCCTGGAAAAGACCTCTTCGGCATCCTCTCGAAGTACATGGTCTTCGCCACCAGCATCTTCTATTTCCTGAGCGTCCTGGCCTCCATCGTTCTTCGATTTCGCCGTCCCGACGCGGAGCGTCCCTTTCGAGTGCCTCTTTTCCCGCTGGCGCCGATCCTCTTCCTCTCCCTCTATGGCTGGTTTCTCTGGCGCATAGGATTTGAGCAACCGCTGGAGGCAGGTGTTGGACTGCTACTTCTTTTTGCTGGTCTGGTCGTCTATTTTCTTGTCTTCAGACGGGGCGGGCGGGCCTAATCGAGTTGACCGGGTTCCGGCTCATCTCTTGACACATCCTGAGTTGTCTGCCAGATTATCGCCTCGACCAGGAGAGGTGCCGGAGTGGCCGAACGGGCCGGTTTCGAAAACCGGTGAACCTGCAA
>CAJWMA010000230.1 GCA_913042995.1 uncultured bacterium
CGCCTCAAGCCAGGCTCACTGCGGCGAGCCGCCGCGGCTCGAGCTCATCGCTCGAGACAGCTACCTTCCCGGGGTTCCAGTCCTGCTGAGGGTCGAGCTGCGCGACCCCGATGGCTCCCTCCACCGCCAGCGCTGGGATGCCTCCGCGCGCATCCGGATCGAAGGTGAAGACGCGAGCATCTCCCCCGGCGAGGTGATGCTCAGAAACGGCATCGGAAGCGTCCTCGCCCGTATCGAAGGCGCGGGCGAGCTCCGGCTTGTCATCAGCCTCGATGGCGAAGAGGTCACAAAGCAGCTGGCCGACCTCACCGGCGAGCCCCGGCGCGAGGTCGACGGTGACCTGCCGGCGGAGGAGACCGAGTGGTCAGGAGTCATCCAGGTCACCGACAATCTGACGATTCCTGAAGATGGAACCCTCAGGCTGCTACCGGGAACCCTGGTTCTGCTGGACGGGGTAGAGTCCGGCACCGATGGGACAGACATCAATGTGGAGGGGAAGATCGAAAGCCTCGGCACCCGCGAGCGGCCGGTGACGCTGACGGCGAGCGACCCGGCTGAGGCGTGGGGCGAGCTGGATCACGATGGCGGAGAAATGTCGATCTACCGCTATACCATCATCACCCGGGCCGGCAACGCGCCTGAAGGCGGACACACCGACTCGGGAGCGGCCATCAACGCTGACGACACGCTGATCACGCTGGAGCATTCGTCGATCAGCGACATCTCTGGAAAAATTATGGACGCCGAAGATTCGGAGCTCGTGATGCGCGACTGCCTGCTGCAGCGTTCCGTGATGGGACCCGAGATCGAAGGCACCGCTCTCATTTTTGAAAACTCCGCCATCTTCGACATGCGGGGAGACGATGACAACGACGGCATCTACCTTCATGACCAGCACACCGGGCAGGAGATCCGCCTCAGCGGCTGCATTGTCGCAGGCGGAGATGACGATGCCATCGACACCCTGGGCAGTGACGTGACCATCGAGGACTGCATCGTGCGAGATTTCGCAGACAAGGGAATCAGTCTCTTCCATGACGACATCACGATCAGCCGCTGCCTGGTCGTGGGAAACGACATCGGAATCTCCTGTAAAACACATGACGATGAGGGAGCCAGCGTCACCATCGATCACGTCACGGTCGCGGGCAACCGGATTGGGATCGAGAGCCGCAATCGGGACGATGAAGATGATGCCGAGATCAACTATCGCATCTCAAACTCCATCATTCGCCCCGGGGAAGGCGAGGGCGCCGCCTCCATCCGGACGGACTACGAGCCTGGCTTCTTCACCATCGGCTATTGCAACCTCGCACAGGCGCTCGAGGGGGCTGACGGAGGAAACAACCTGTTCACGGAGCCGGGCTTCGCCGATGAAAACGGCCATGATTTCCGTCTCTCGGCCGGCTCTCTCTGCATCGACGCCGGTGACCCCGAATCACCCCCGGATCCGGATGGAAGCCGGAGCGACATCGGCTACATCCCCTACGCCCTCGCCCCCCTGGAGCAGGGCTTCCTGCGCGGCGAGGCCAGTGGAGATGGCTCCATCGATATCACAGACGCGGTGAAGATCCTCTCCTACCTCTTCGCCGGAGCTGGAATCACCTGCGCCTCGAGCGCCGACGGCAACGACGACGGAACCGTCGACATCACCGACGCGATCTACCTGCTCACCTGGCTCTTCGCCGGGGGAGACAGGCCGCCGCCGCCGACAGACACCTGCGGTCCTGACCCCACCCCCGACGAGCTCGACTGCAGCGAACCTCCGGCCTGCCCCTGAGCCGCCGGCCCCTGGTGAACAGCCCTCGAAAGATGACAGGTGACTACTCGCCGCCATCCTCCCGGGCCGGGCTGTTTCGCAGCACCTCGATGATCGAGGAGTTGTCAAGCTCGCCAAGCCCCTCCTCTACCCCGCGAGCCAGCAGTTCTCTGTGCAGCCGCGACAGCGGCAGGTCGGCGCCGGCGGCGCCTCCCAGGTCCAGGATAAGCTCAACATCCTTGAGATGCTGGGCGAGGCGAGCCTCCGGAGAGTAATCACTTTTCACCATCTTCCCGCCCTTGAGCTCGACAGCCCGGGAATGACCCGGACCGGCGCGCAAGACCTCCAGCAGGGCTCCGGGTTCGACCCCGGCCCGCTCAGCCAGGTACAACGCCTCGGCGAGAACCAGCCGGTTCAGGCCGACCGCAAGGTTCGACACGAGCTTCATCTTCGCCCCGGCTCCCACCGGACCGAGATGGAATACTACCGGGGAGAGAGCATCCAGAAGTTCGGCCGCCGCCTCGAGGCTCCCGGGCTCCGCGCCTACAAGAAGAGCCGCCTCGCCAGAGAGCATGAGCTCCGAGGAGCCGCTGACCTCCGCCTCGACAAAGGCGATACCAGCCCCGCCCATCCTGCCCGCCAGGGCCTCACTCCGGTCAGGGTCGCCGGTCGTACAATCGATGACGAGCTCCAATCGACTGGCGGACGCCGACAGGAGCCCCGCGGAACCTCCGCAAACCTCCTCCACGGCATCCGAGTCGGGCAGACAGAGCACGACCCTCTCGACTCGCTCGGCCAGTTGCGCGGGCGAGTCGGCGGTCTCCATCCCAAGCTCCGGGGCGCGGCCCGGATCGAGATCGAGGCCGATGACCTCAAGACCGCGTTCGAGCAGACGCCGAGCGATGGCCGAACCCAGAAGTCCAAGCCCAATCATTCCCGTCACCTGCCTGCCATCACCTGGATCCCGGCTCATCTGTCCTCGGCATCCTTCAGCGCCGCACTGGTCACCCCTTCGTGGCTGTCATTCCAGACCGCCTGCCCATCCCTGACCAGGATCGCCTGGGGAGACTGGTGTAGAACCCCAAGTCGCTCGGCCAGTTCGAGAGACACCGGTCTGTCTTCGACCACGAGCACCATGACGCAGTGAACTCCCCTCTCCCGCGCGCCGGTGAGATAGCTCATGAACTCACGCTGCGCGAAGGTGCTGATCGAACAGCGGGTGCTGTGCTTGAATACCATTACGGATCTCTCTCCTGAGAGCTCAAGCAGCCCGGAAATTTCCTCGCTGCTGCTCAATCGCGGAAGATCCACGTTATCGGTCATCGGGCCCTGATTCTTTCTTAAGCCATTTTGATATATCGACTTGGAGGCTTGAGAATAAGGCAGTAAGCGGTCTATTTCCACCTCGGGGTTAAGATGGAGGGGGTACTGACCATTTTGCCGTTCACTGAAGGAGGGCCTGGACGCGATAATCGCGGATACACCCTGTTCCTGTCAGAAAGCCCCGGCCGCCCTGGCGCCATGAAATACACAACAGCGACAGTCAGATTCTTCCTTCTCCTGGGATTGTTTTGTTCCTGGGCGCTGCCCGCCCGAGCCCAGCCGGGAGAAAAGGAAACTCTCGAGCGCCGGCTGGCCGCCGCAAAAGACGCCTCCCCCGACGCCCTGCTCAACACCGTGCAGGAGCTCGCCGCCGGGCTCACGGAACAAGTCGGCAGGCAACTCAAAGAGGCGCTCAAGGATGAAGGCTTCTTCGACCAGGGTGAAGAATACCGATTCGTCGCGGCCGCCCTGGCGCTCACCCGGAAGCAGGATCCCGGACTGCGAAAGCTCGGCCTGACCAGCGCTCTCGTCCTGGCGCGCAAGGCGGCCAGCAAGGAGATCCGCGCCCTCTCCATCCGGCTGCTCGGTGAAAGTGGAGAGCTCGGCCGGGTCAAGAGCACCCTGGCTGACATCCTGGAGGAGGCTGTCAAGAAGGACAAGCCCCGGCTCCTCATCGCGGCCAGCCTGGCTCTCGACCGCCTGGACAACACCGGCTCACGCCTCCCCCTGCTGCGCCTGGTTCACGACACCGACAGGAGCTTCGCGATTCGCTCGGAGGCGGCGCTCGCGATCGCCCGCATGACCCCGCGAGGCGCCCTCGACCCCATCGTGTTAGCCTTCATCAGGAAGCTCAGCGGCGAGCAAAGCGAGCGGGGCGCCCTGGCCCGGCTCCTCTTTGAGCGCGCGGCTCGGCTCAACGGCCAGGCGCCTGACATCCTTGACCAGCTCGAAAAACTACAGAAAGAAAATGCTCAGCTCGCAAGGCGTATCAAGGATCTCGAGATCAAGCGCCGGGAGGGGCCGGGCGACGCGCTGGAAGAATTCATCGACATGCTCCGTGGAGAATTCGTCGACCCGGCTGAGGTGAACATAAAGACCCTGGCCTCCGCAGCCTTCAGGGCTCTTGTAGACCAGCTTGATTTTTCCACTTTCCTCTCGCCAGCCGACCTCGAGCGGGCGCGCAGAAGAAGCGCCGGACGTCAGCTGGGCCTCGGAGCTGAATTCTTCAAGCTCGACAGGCTGTCTCCCCTCATCGTCGCCAGGACCTTCCCCCGCAAGAACGACACCGGCACGCGCAAGGGACTGCACGCAGGCGACCGGGTGGTAGCCCTGGCGGGAGAATCGACCAACGGTCTCGGGCCTGAGGACATCCGGAGGATCCTGGGAAACCAGGAGCCCGGGGAACCTGTCCAGGTAGAGATCGAACGGTGGGGACAGACCGACACCCTCAACATCGTCATCCAGCATGGACCCATCGAAACTCCGGCGCTCTTTTCCGAGCTGCTCCCGGAGGCCGTGGCCTATGTTCGCGTGTCCCGGTTCGGCTCCAGGACCGCCGAGCGCCTCGGAGAGCTCCTCACGGATTTCAGCAAACGAACCGGAGGCCTGAAAGGTTTCATCCTGGACCTGCGCGGCAACAGCGGCGGGCTCCTCGAGGAGGCGGTGAAGATCGTCGACCTCCTGGTCGATGATGCCGGGATCCCGATCGTCTCACAGGTATCGAGCGGCGGCCGGCCCGGCCGCGAATACAAGGCCACCGCCGGCAGGCTCATCACCTGCCCGGCGATGATCCTGGTCAACGGCTGGTCGGCCAGCTCCTCGGAGGTCGTGGCCGGCGCCCTCCAGGATCTCAAGAGAGCCACCATCATAGGGACCAGGACCTACGGAAAGGGAGTGTCCCAGCAACGGCTGGACGTTCCCGCGAGCGTCAACAGGCTGGTTGGGGGAAAGGCATCCGTACAGCTCGCTAATTTCTACCTGCAGCTTCCCTCGGGGCGGCGTTTCCACGGGCCAAGGGACTCGAGGGGGCGGGTCACAGTGGGCCGGCGCGGCGGAATCGAGCCGGACATCATCGTCGCAGACCCCCTCAAAGAGCTCGCCTCCTGGGAACAGGATGAGCTCCTGCGGGTACAATACTCCACGGAACTCTACGAATATCTCAACATCCACTACGAGCACCTGGAGTTCCTCTGGCAGGAGGCCCCAAGGGATCTCACCAGGGCGGAAGACTATCCGGAATTCCTCCTGCTCTACAGCTCCCTGGCCACCAGCCTGAGCGAAGCGCAGGTCTGCGCGGCCCTCCATCGTTTGCTCCATCGAAAGATCGAAGATGAAAAACAGACGGAGTTCGCCAACACCCTGCACGCCGACATCCAGCTGCAGAAGGCCATCGCGGAGCTTGGAATCACCGTGGAGACCCATCCCGCCTACGCGAGATGGCTACCCGACAGGGTCCAGCGGGACTGAATAAGAGGGCGACTCAGAAGTCCTCGAGCTCGAGGGGATCGTCTTCTTCCTTGTCGTCTTCTTTCTCCGGCTCCTCACCCTCATCGCCGGGATCGACGGCCGCCTCCCCGGGCTCTGACGGAGGCTCAGCGAAATCGGATGGGTCGAAGCCCTCAGGCGGACCGGCGAAGCCTGCGAGAGCCTTCGTCGCCATCTCCTTGACCGCCGCGATTTCCTGTTCGTTGAGCTTCACGGAGATGATGACATTGTTGCCATCGCTCTTGGGTGTCAGCTTGCCCATGAGACCGAGGGCCTTCGGGCCAAGCATCTGCATGGCCAGGAGCGAGATGCCGCCGAGCTGGGTTCCGATGGTCGTCTTCGTGTTCTCCGCGTCCGCGGGCGAGGGAGTGGCGCCGACCAACTCCAGAGAGAAGTCGGTGCCGCCGGAGTCGAGCGCCAGCATCAGGGAATCGATCTTGATGGCCGGAGTGGGTGCTTCGGATGCGTCATCCGGACCCGGGATTCCTCCGGGCGGAACGGCAAGCCCCTGCTGCAGCGCGGCCCCGGCCTCTTCCGGAACGTCCGC
>CAJWMA010000231.1 GCA_913042995.1 uncultured bacterium
GGTCTTCTATCCGACCGACACCGCCCTTGTCGACAAGGGCGCCCAGCTGGGAGGCCCGAACGTCAGGTGGGTCAAGCCGCCGAAGGTGCTGTTGCTCATCGACAGGCCGGCGAGCTATTCCGTCGGACACACCTGGTTCTACTTCGACCGGCTGCTCAGGTACCCGGTTACACGGGTGACCTTCAGCAATCTCGAGAGACTGGACCTGTCGAGCTTCAACGTGCTGATCCTGCCGCATGGGAAATACGACAGCCCGTTAGCTCCAGGTGAGAAGATGGTGAGGAAACTCAAGGAATGGGTTCGATCCGGCGGAACCCTGCTGTTGATGAAGGATGCCGCCGCCTGGGCCTGCGGAGAGAAGGTCGGCCTGCTGGGAAGCAGGCCGGTCCGGATCAGGGAGGCTGGGGAATCTGCCGCCGGGCAAAAGGATGTGAAGAAGAAGGATGGCGGCAAGAGCTCTGAGGGCCGGCTGCCGCCGCCGGTGCCGGGCGCCTTCTTTGAGGCGACCACTTTTCAGCATCATTGGGGAACCTTCGGATTTGGACCGAGATTGCCTCTTTTCTTCAACGGGCGCACCATGCTGGAGCCGCTCAAGAATGATGTTGGCAGAAACCTGGTCAATTTTTCTCGCGAGGAGGATTATCTCATCAGCGGCTTCTGCTGGCCGGATTCCATGGACATGCTGAGGGGCAAGCCCTATATGGCCTACCAGGAACTGGGCTCAGGCCATGTCATAGCCTTTGCAGATGATCCGAATTTCAGGGCCATGTGTCGATTTCAGCAGAGGCTCTTCTTCAATGCCGTTTTCTTCGGACCCGGGCACTGAGCCTGTCCTCGCCCTGTTTTCCGGCAAGGAAAAGCTCCCCATGCCCGTTCGAGGAATGTAAAATTTCGCCTCAGTTTTACCCTGGAAACGGAGATTGAAGCGATGGCGCGCGCCCTGGTCCTGTTGAATCTCGGGACCCCTGATTCTACGGACGTGAAAGATGTTCGTGATTATCTGCAGGAATTTCTTTCCGATCCCCGGGTGCTCGATATCAATCCTGTAGCCAGATTCCTGCTGCTGCACCTGGTGATTCTGCGCAAACGGCCGGCGGAATCAGCCGCGGCCTACCGGAAGATCTGGACAGAGAGGGGCTCGCCCCTGCTTTTTAACAGCCTGGATCTCGCAGAAAAAGTCCAGGAGCTGATGGGTGAAGCTACTGTTGTCGAGCTGGCCATGCGCTACGGGAAGCCCTCGATACGATCAGTTCTCGAGGGGCTGAAAGATCGCGGGGTTCATGACCTCGTTCTCTTCCCGCTCTTCCCCCAGTATTCGTCCGCCGCCTGGGGCTCAGGCGTAGAGAAGTTTTTTGTAGAGGCGCGGCGGCTCTGGGATGAACCGTCGGTCAAGGTGGTTCCGCCCTATTACGATCACCCGGCCTTCATCGACGCCTTCTGCGATGTGGCGAGGCCCATCCTTGCTGACCAGCGGCCCGACAAGGTTCTGATGAGTTTTCACGGAATTCCGCAGCGTCATGTCAGGACGGTATTCGAGGGTCAGCCTGAAAGAGACCTGCTTGGTATCGATGGAGCCGGCGGCGATCACTGTCTCGAGAAGCCGGACTGCTGCGCTGAGATCTGTCCGGCCAACCGCAATTGTTACAGCGCGCATTGCTATGCTACGGCCCGTGCCCTGGCCGCCAGGCTGGAGCTCTCGCCCGGGAGCTGGGAGGTCAGCTTCCAGTCCAGGCTGGGCCGGGATCCCTGGCTGGAACCTTATACCGATTTTCGCATCGAGGAACTGCCGGCCGAGGGCATCGAGAAGCTCGCGGTGTTCTCTCCCGCCTTCACGGCCGATTGCCTGGAGACGGTCGAAGAGATCGGGCTTCGCGCGCGGGATGATTTCCTCGCGGCGGGCGGCAAGGATCTTCGGCTGATACCATCCCTGAACGCCGAGTTGTCCTGGACGGAGGCGGTTGTACGGATTGTCGCTGATACGACCCTCGCCAACGAGGGGCAGGATTAGTCCGGGCGCCGGATGGTCGGCTCTCCCTTGAGGTAGCCCAGGGACGCGAGAAACCTGTCCATCGCGGTTACCGTCTTCAGATAGTAGGGGTTGAAAGATCCTCCCCGGTCTGGCCCGTTGAAGAATCCATGCGGCTGGTCCTTGTAGAGATGCAGATCGCAGCGTCGGCCCGATTTTTCCATCAGCGTCTTGTATCTTTGCGCGGTTGATACAGGGACCAGCTTGTCTTTTGTTCCGAGGAAGACAATCGTAGGAGGGGTCTTTTTCGAGAGGTTATGGATTGGCGAGATCTCACGAAAGCGGTCCTTTACCCTTGAGTGACCATAGCCCATCGGCCCATTGTCGAATACCGGGTTGAAGAGCACGAGGGCATTGGGCAGGGAGCTTACCGAGGTATCCTCGCCGTCTTCTTCCAGTCCGGGGACCGTGCCGGAGGCCGCGGCTACATGGCCGCCAGCGGAGCCGCCTCCGGCGGCAAGGCGGCTGGGATCGATGCCCAGGCGTTCGGAGTTTTTCCGAAGCCAGCGGACGGCTGACTTTCCATCCTTGACGCATTCGAAGGGGCTGGTCTTCTGGCGGCTCTTGACCCGGTAGTCGGCGACGATGGCCACCATTCCCCGGCTGGCGAGGTAGCGCGCATGGGGCTCGAATTGTTTCGGAGAGCCGCCGTTCCAACCACCGCCGAAGAAAAAGACGATGGCTGGGCGCTTGTCGCCCGCCTGGTGTCCTTCGGGCCTGAAGAGGTAGAGCTTGAGCCTGGACCCGCTGGCCTCCTTGTAGGTCTCGGCTGCGGCGCCGGCGAAGCTGAGAGCGCCGGGGTTCTTTTTCTTTTTTTCCTTCTTTGAATCCTGGGCCGGCGCAAGAGCAAGGCTCAGCAGGATGGTCAGGGTCAGGGTTTTCATCGGGTCGTCTTCTTGTTTCGGGTTGCTGAATTCAGTCGCCTTGTTCCGGGCGGAGGTCAGAACAATTCCATAATTTCCCGGCCGCCGGATTCTTTCATCTGGACAGAGTCGTCGCCGAGAATTCGTTGGGTTGTTTTCTCCGGAATGCCGAGACAGTGATAGATGGTCGCTGCTATTTCCCGTGGAGATGTCGGCCGGTCCAGGGGGTGTGAACCCAGCTCATCGCTTCGGCCGATGGCTCGTCCGCCCTGGACTCCGCCGCCTGCGAAATAGACCGTCCAGCAGCCGGTCCAGTGGTCTCGCCCTCCGAGAGGATTGATCCGCGGGCTTCTGCCGAACTCGCCCAGGCAACAGACCAGGGTTTCATCCAGCATGCCGCGTTCTTCGAGGCTGGTGATCAGCGCGTAGTAGGCCCGGTCGTAGCGGGGAGCGATGCTCTCCCTGAGTTCTGCAAAGCCGCTGAAGCCCCGGCGGCCGTGCATGTCCCAGCCGAGAGGATCCCTGGGTCGGTCCGAGGTGTTCACGGTTACGAAGCGGGCTCCGTCTTCAACGAGCTTTCGCGCCGCAAGCAGGTTGTCTCCGACAGGGCTCAGGCCGAACCTCTCACGCTCGGCCAGGCTGAGTCGTAAATCGTGCGGAGACAAGACTGCCGGCCCGTGCTTCGCCCGGGTGGAGGCAGGCTTGTTTCCTGCCGCTCCCAGCAGGAAGTTGGAGGCTTTTCCATCGTTCTTTCCCCGGAGGACGCTTGTCACGACTCCCGGATGGGGCGCTGGATTCTCCGCCGCAGGCGGCCTTCCTGTCTGGATCAGGGAGGAAGCCGTTTCATGCAGAGCGTCGAGGTCGTGGTTGCAGGTTCTGACCAGGGAGAATCGGTCGGCAATCCCGGCATGCAGTGGGAGCAATTCGGAGAGCTCGAACTCCGCGCTTCGCGTTCGGATTGGGCGAAAGGGTCCGCGGACTTCGAGCGGCGCCTCCGGTTTCATGTCAAAGAGGTCCAGGTGGCTGGGGCCGCCGTAGTTGTTAACCAGGATTACGGCGCGGGCCCCGGAGCCCGCGCGCTTGCCGGTGAAGGGGGCTCCTGCCGGCAGGGAGGAGAGCGCAAGACCTGCCGCTGCGCCGGTGCCCAACTCCAGGAACCGGCGGCGGCTCAGGACTTCTTTCTCCGCGGTAGTTTCTTCGCTGGTCATTGTTCGCGCTTCCCGGCCGGGTTTACCTCGTCGCTACAAGGTAACAAATCCAGCTTCGGGAGTCGTCTCCCTTGCGCGACACCCGGAAGGTTCCGTTGCCTTCACCCGTTGAGTGATCGGTGCCTTCCCAGTACACGTCAATTTTTTCGAAGCCGGCTTCCCTGAGCAGGTCCTTCAGCTCGGGAAGGTTCCACAGACGCCAGTCGTAGCTGAAGGCCCTCTCCATCCTGTTGCCGCCGGGAAGGTCGAAGTGGATGTGGCAGGCCGTTTCACCCGTTACGGGATTGTAGTCCGCCTGGTCCCAGACATAGCTGAAACGGAGCCCCTCTTCGTCGACCTCCCGGCTTTCCTCCTGGATGACCTGCGCATCAGGGCCTCCGTAGAGGTCGAGAAAGAAGATCCCGGCGGAGCTCAGCGTTTCGTGTACCTTGCGAAAGTAGGAAAGCAGGATCTCCCGCTCTTTGAACACGCAGTAGGAGAAGTTGAAGGCGGTGACGATGTCGGATTCATAGTTCGCGGCCGTGAGCACATCGCAGCACGCGAGCTCAACTCCCTCGGCCTTCGATCCCAGCCGCGCAATGTTGTTTTCGGCTGCCCACTGCAGCGTATTTTCATCGAGGTCGACTCCAACGGCCCGGCCGCCGCGGACCATGCGGACCCACTCGCAGGCGAGGACCGCGGTGCCGCAGAAGTCTTCGCGCAGCAGCAGCGGCGATCGCCCACGGATCTTTCGATAGACCCTTCGCATGAAGTTGACTTCGTAGACCGGGTTCTGGACCGAGTTCTGGTACAGCAGGTATTTATCGGGTTTATTGGTCTCCGGCGACATGGGAAGAAGTATATAGATGATTGGCAGGGATTCCTGTCAATCTTGCAGATAACGGGTTCTTTAACAGGGGAATATCATGAAGGTTGGTTTCGCGGGCCTTGGCAATATGGGCGGCGGTATGGCTCGGAATGTGCTCCAGGCCGGATTCGAGTTGTTTGTCTACAATCGCACCCGGGCGAAGGCGGAGGCGCTAGAGGGGGCGGTGGTCATGGATGCGCCGCGGGACCTCGTGCGGGAAGCCGACCTGGTGCTGGTGTGTCTCGCCGATATCGCCTCCGGCCGGGAATTCTTCCTGGGTGAAGAGGGCGTTGTAGATGATGCCGTTGAGGGGAAAATATTCGTTGATCACGGCACTGTGGATCTCGCCACCTCGCGTGATCTGCACGCCGCCTGCGGGGCGCAGGGAGCCGGCTTTCTCGACGCTCCGATCAGCGGCGGGCCGGAGGGCGCAAGCGCCGGAACACTGGCGATCATGGCGGGTGGAGAACCCGATATTTTCGAGAGGGTTCGGCCGGTATTCGATGCAATGGGCTCGAAGGTGGTGCACATGGGGCCGGCGGGAGCCGGTACCGCGGCGAAGCTCGCGAACCAGCTGATGGTGGGGGTCAACTCTCTTGCCTGCTGCGAGGCCCTGACGATGGCGCGCCAGGTAGGGGCTGATCTTGAGAAATTGCAGGACCTGCTGGCGAATGCCTGGGGTCAGAGCCGGATGCTTGAACGCTGTGGGCCGATCATAGCGCGTGAAGGCTACGATGAGCCCGGCGCCCCGCTGCGCAACATCCTGAAGGACCTCTCGATTATTACCCGCCAGGGGAAAGAATCAGGGTTGTCGGTCAGGGCAGCCGAGGCGGCCTTTGGAGTCTACCAGCAGCTGGTGGACGCGGGTCTGAGCGAGTCCGATATGACGGCCGCCTGCCGGTGTGTCAGCGGGGAGCTCGAGGGCTGAGCCGTTGTTCAACCTTCGCGAAGCTCTTTCAAGGCGTTGGAGATGATCGAGAGCGCCTCGTCCAGCCGGGAGTGATCGGTGCGCAGATGCAGGATGCACATGCGCAGGTAGAATCGTCCATCTAC
>CAJWMA010000232.1 GCA_913042995.1 uncultured bacterium
CCCTCATCGGCGTTGCAGACGATGGTCTTGGGGTGCCCCTCGGCCTCGGCCACGGCTCTCCATTTCTGCCCGGTTGGGAAGCCGGCTCCGCCGCGACCGGCGAGACCACTCTCGCTGAGCTCATCGATGAGCTCAGGAGGGCTCATCTCTTCGACCGCTTTCCGCAGGGCCTGGTAGCCACCGGTCTTCTTGTAGCCATCAAGGCTGGAGCGGCCCTCCTCGCGGATCGATCCGAAGACGCACTCTTCGAGGCCGCCTGGGTTCGGCGCGGGCAAGGGGGAGGGGGTGGAGGTGAGCTCTCCGGCGCTTAGCCCGAGCGCCACCTCGTCGCCGCGCAGTATGGCCACCGGCTCATCGCAGCGGCCGGGGCAGGGCATGGTGGTGGCTCCCTCGCCAAGTTCCCGCAGGATGTTTTCCGCGCCGCGCAGTCGGCAGACAGGGCCATCGCAGACCCTTGGTTTTTCTTTTCCACCGGGTTCGGTCGCCAGGTGGTGGTAGAAGCTGATCGTGGTGTAGAGCTCCGCGAGCGGGATTCTCAGGCCGGAGGCTATCGAGCGAATCGCATCTTCGCTGAGAAAACCGTCCCGGTCATGGAATGCGTGGAGTACCGGCAGCAGGGGCGCGGGTTGATCACGCCAGGTTTCGATCAGCTCCTGGTCGCTCGTTGGGGACATTGGTTCTCCTGCCGGCGGGATTCGAGTCTCGAGCGGAGCGGGTGAGGCCCGCTGAGAGTGTCTGCGAATTCTCGATTATACAGGGAGGCTTTTCAAGAGAGGCTTTGTGGAGGCGGCACCAGGGGAGCCTATTTTGCCGGCGGGGTGATGTTCCGGCCCTCGAGGAACCACTGCCAGATCGCCTCGAACTGCTTGCGGGCATCGCCGCCGTAGTACGCCGTGAAGGGGCTGCGGGCCTCATCGTCGGCGAATTGAGGCATGCGGGAGTTTTTCACCACCCGGCTGGGGTCGAGCATCCAGCGGTGGAAGTGCTCGCGGCGCAGGCGCTCGCTGGCGTACATGAAGTTGGTGCCGGGCACCTCGAAAACAGCCTCGGGAGGTTTTTTTCCGACACCATGGCAGCTCACGCAGCTGAAGCCCCCGTCGCGAAGCGCGAGGCGTTTGCCGACCTTCGCCATGGCAGGATCAGATTTTCCCAGGGGTTTAGAGACGTCCGGGTAGCCGTGCTGAAGGGCCAGGCCCTCGGCGATGCCCTGCGCCCGAGCCGGGAAGCGCGGCATCCGCGAGCGCAGCCAGGGGCGCAGCTCGTAGTCGAGCGTGCCGGCGAGCTGTTTTTTCGTCCATTCCGGCCGCAGCTTTTCTCCGGTCCAGGTCAGTGGAGGCCTGGCCTGCACGACGCTGAATTTTTCCTCCGGGGATTCGGGTTTGTTTCCAGGCTCCAGCCGGTTGGCGACGAGGTGAGCCGCTTCCTCCTCGAGAGTTGGCCAGCGCGCCGGATTGGAGTCGCGTTCGTGGCAGGCTTCGCAGCGCAGTTGCCGCATTTGCCGGGCGGCGAATTCAACCGGCGAGGAGCGATCCAGTGAATCGAGGCGGGAGTTCGCGAAGCTCCGCAGGTTGGAGAGTTGTTCTTTTTCGAGCCCGAAGTTCGCGATGCCGTGGCGTCCGGGTGGATCGGAGGAGAGGCAGCCTCCTTTGAAGCCGCCTTTTTTCAGTACCTCGATGTTATTTGTGGCTGGGTAGGGGATGCCGGCCGGACGGTTTTCTTCGCTGAGCTGGTGGCAATTGGCGCAGCGCAGCTTCTCGGCAAGCTCCTTGCCGAGAGCAGGATTCGGCGGACGCTTGAAGACCTGCGCCTTCCGCGGATCGCCCGGCAGGGAGAGAAGAAAGGCGACGAGGGCTCCTGCCTCGGCGGCTTTCAACTGGAAGTCACCCATGCGGATCCACTTGTAGTCCCGGTCCGGATCGAGGAGGAATTCTTCGAGGGCCAGGGGGCGCCACTTCTCACCGATGTTGCGTAGCGAGATCCGGTCAGGCCCTTCAGCTCCGGCGGCAGGTTCCTGGAGCGTGTGGCAATTGAAGCAGCCCAGGTCAGCGAAGAGCTCCCCGCCTTTTTTTATGACGGAGGGGTCAGCCGCGGGTTTGACCTTTCCGGGTTTTCCCCGGCCGGCGAGCCAGGCGGCGATATCCCGGGCCATTTCCTGCGAGTCGGTGCCGTGCAGCAGCCGGGGCATCGCAGCTTTTTTTCTGATGCTGCGAGGATTCTCGATCCAGCGTGCCAGCCACTCTGTCTGGAATTTCCTGCCGGCCGCCTGGAGGGAGGGGGCGTCTATGGAGAGCTCGGGCATCGAGGTCTCCAAAATCTCGGTTCCCGCATGGCATTTCACGCAGCGCAGGCGGGCAAAGAGTTCCCGTCCTTCCCGCAGGGAGGCGCTCTTCTGGGCGTCCTCATCGAGAGAATCATGAAACAGGACCACAGGCGGAACCGGCTCCCTCTGCCAGTCAAAGGATGACCAGAAAAGACGCAATTCCGCGGTTTCTGCGGCGGGGCCGGTGTAGGTCGCCAGCAGCGGTACCTTGCCGCTGTCGAGCTCGACGGTCACCTGTTTTTCTTTTGAGAGATCATTCCCGTCGGCATCAAAGATTTTCTTCCCCGCCAGGGTGAGGGTGAAGCGGCCGCGGCCTTCGATGCTGAAGGTGAAGTCATCGGCGAGGTCGATATCGAGAAACCCCCGCCACTGGACCCTTGTGGCGCCCTGCCCGGTGAAGGGAGAAGGGGCCGCGTTCGCCGGCAGATGGAGGGCCGCCAGGCGGGCGGGGCGGCAATCCGTCGAGGTCTCTTCGTCCGCGGCTGAGAAGCACTGCAGCAGCCCGGGCGCGTAGACAGGTTCCGCCGCGGCTTCCTGCGCGCGGAGGACGCCAGCGCAGGTTAAACCGCCGAGGACCGTGAAAACTGAAACTAGCCTGGAGTACCTGTTCATTACTTCCTGCGGGGCCGTGCCTTCGTGGACCTGACAGCATACTCCATGAACCGGTCTCGATTAAGCAGGTTGTCAACCTGTCGGCGCGGGCTCGCCCCTTCGGTCTTCCGGTAATCCCTCCGGCTGGGGGCCGTTGTCTCCGACAAGGCACTTGTTACAGGAGGCTCCCTCAACATAGAATTGCCCCTCTGATACTTTCGAGGTCGAAATAAAAGTTTTTTTAGAGGAAGAGTCCGCCATGTTCAGCGCATCCCGTTTTTTCTCCTGGTCAGTTCTTCTGCTTGCTCTTGTCGTTCTCGCCGCGGGCTGCGGCAAGGGCGGGGGAGATTCCACGGCAACACCCGAGCCTGGTGGTTCCGATGGCGGGGGAGCCGGGAAACGCATCATCATCCTGACGAATGGAACCTCTCCTTTCTGGGACGCCGCCAAGATCGGCGCCCAGGAAGCGGCGACGGACCTCAAGACCGCCGAGGCTGGGCTGCGGGTCGTCGTTGACACCAACGATTTCTCCGACAAGGGACAGATCGACAAATTGCGCTCTTACCAGGGCATGTCCGATGTCGCCGGGGTCGGAATCTCGATCACCAATTCGGGCAACTCGAGTATCGCCGATGAGCTTCGCAAGCTCGCCAAGCAGGGCGTCAAGGTCATCACCATCGATTCGGACATCGACCGAAAGAACGACCGTAACTCAAGGATCGCCTATATCGGCACCGACAATGTCTACGGCGGTGAGGAGCTCGGCAAGGCGGCGAAGGGTCTCAAGCCCGATGGGGGTAATTACGCAACCTTTGTCGGTCTCAAGGGCGCGGCCAACGCGATTGAGCGTATCGGCGGCTTCGGAGTCGGCGCCGGTGACAAGTTCAAGCAGAAGGAAAATTTCGGTGATGGAGGCGACCAGAACACCGCGCGCAAGAATGTGCGGGACGCGATCGACCGCAACGCCGACCTCGACACCCTGGTGGGCATCTGGTCGTACAACGCTCCGGCGATCGTCGATATCGTCACGCAGCTCAAGCGCCGCAAGGACTTCACCATTGTCACCTTCGATGCCGAGCCGATCGCGATCGATCACATGAAGAACGGAATGATTGACGCCATGGCGGTTCAGAATCCTCATGCCATGGGCTACGAGGGTGTGCGCATGCTCAAGGCGCTCATCACCGATGATAAGGATGCGCTCGCGGCGATGGAGAAGCGCATGAACCGTACCGAGGAGAAGGATCTTTTCGATACCGGCCTGAAGATCATCATCCCTGATGAGGGTTCGCCCCTGGCGGACACCAAGTTCGGTGACAATACCAACAAGCTGAGCCTCTCGAAATTCACAGAGTGGCTCAAGAGCAAGGGGCTGCAGGGGTCCTGATGGCTTCGAATCCCGGCGAAGGAATCCAGGGGTCTCATTCCCCCAGCGGCCTGTCGCGTCTGTACAGCCGGTACGCGACCGAGTGCGGCCTGCTCATTGCGATTTTTGCGGTGGTCGTGATAGCGATTCTTATCGATCCGACCAACGCCTATCTCGAGAAGCCCTGGTACAACGCCACGGAGATCCTGAGGCACGCCTCGATTCTCGGGATTTTCGCCATGGGAGCCGGGATCGTGATTATCTCAGGGGGCATCGACCTCTCCAGTGGTTCGGTGATCGCTTTCAGTGGAGTGATCTGTTGCTCCATGATCCTCGGGCTCTGTCAGTACGCGGGGCTGGTAGATGACACCGGCAATCCGGTTACAGCGAATCTGCCCGGCTGGATCCTGGTGGTGGCGATTTCAGGCACGCTTGGAGTGGGCTTCATCGTCGGCAGCTTTCACGCCTGGCTCATCACCGTGGTTCGGCTGCCGCCTTTCATTGCGACCCTGGCCTCCCTCGTCGGGCTCAGGAGCCTGGGCCGGGTGCTCATCCAGGATGTGAACCGCGTCTTCACCTCTAACGCCAACACCCAGATCTACATCCGGGATGCGACCTACAAGTCGCTGGGTAACGAGTGGTATATACCGGTGATCATCTGCGCCGTGGTGGCGCTGGTTCTCTTTACGCTCATGCGTTCGACGGTCACAGGTCGTCACCTCTACGCCATCGGCGGCAACGAGGACGCCGCCAGGCTCAGCGGCATCTCGACGGAAAAGAAGAAGTGGCTGGCCTATTGCATCGGCACCATGACCGCGGCTCTCGCCGGGATCCTCTATTCGAGCTATGTCGGCGGCGCCATGCCGGACCGCGACGGCCTGGGCTACGAGCTCAACGCGATCGCTGCCGCCGTTGTCGGCGGGTGCTCGCTGGCCGGCGGGCTCGGGACGATCTCGGGTATTGTGCTGGGGGCGATCTTTCTGCGAGTTGTCATCGATGCTGTGGCGAAGACCGTGAAGGACAACCCCGACGAATTCCAGGGAATGATTGTCGGTCTGCTGGTGGTCCTGGCCGTAACCTTCAACGAACTGCGTTCGCAGAAAGGTGACCGTAAGAAATTCTTCCCGGGAGCCCTGGGTATCGTGAATATTGTTTCTCTCACCGTGCTCATGGGAGTCGTGGCCATGCTGGTTACCAGCGATGGTGACTCTTCAACAGATGACTCACGGGATAAACTCTTCGCTGGATGCCTCGTAGCCGGGATTATCTTCGCTGTGCTGGTCGCTCGGAGAATGTTTGAGTCTCGCCCAGCTGGGGAGCAGGCTCTGGTTTCAACCCCAACAACTGCCAACACGCAGAGCGACTCGTCTGCAGGAGGTTCTTCCTCTGAGTCCGGAAAGCAGGAGATCGAAGGCGATGACCCAGGAGGAGGAGAAGCTGATGAAGGGAGAGACTCATGAGTGTCCAGGCCCTGATCAGTATCCGCGAGGTCACCAAGCGCTACCCGGGAGTCGTGGCTCTCGATAGCATCAACCTGGATATTCGCGAGGGCGAGTGCCACTCGATCGTTGGCGAGAACGGTGCCGGTAAGAGCACGCTGATGAAGATCCTTTCCGGGGTGATTACCGACTACGAAGGGGATCTCGAGTTGAGGGGCGCGCGTGTCCGTTTCTCAGGCACCCGAGCCGCCGAGGAGGCGGGGGTCAGTATCATCCAC
>CAJWMA010000233.1 GCA_913042995.1 uncultured bacterium
CCATCTCCGCCCTCGGCAACAGGGGCCAGTCGAACTACGCGGCCAGCAAGGCCGGAGTCATCGGCCTTACAAGAACGCTCGCCCAGGAGCTCGCCGGCGACTCGGTACGCGTCAACTGCGTGGCCCCGGGCGCCATCGAGACGGAGATGTTCGACGCGGTGCCCGAAAAGGTAAAAGAGAAGTTCATCCGCCGCATCCCCCTCGGCCGGCTCGGAAGCCCCGTGGACGTCGCCCGTCTGCATCTCTTCCTCGCCAGCGACGAGGCCTCCTATATGACAGGCCAGACTGTTTTTTGCGATGGAGGCATCACCCTCTGAACCTGCGATGAACGAATCTCCGCGAGCACACCAATGACCCTCCAGCTGATCGACCTCAGCCTTGAAAGCCCCGAAGAGAACCTCGCGCTCGATGAGGCCCTCCTTCTCGAAGCCGAGGCCGCCGCGGCCGAGGGCCGGGAGCTCGGCTACCTGCGCTTCTGGGAGAGCCCGAAGCCTTTCGTCGTGCTGGGGGTCTCGAGCGCGCTGAGAGAGGACGCCGATGTGGAGCGCTGCCGCAAGGACGGAATCCCCATCCTGCGGCGGGCCTCCGGCGGCGGGACCGTGCTGCAGGGGCCCGGCTGTCTCAACTTCACCCTGGTCCTGCCGCTGGGCTACACCGCGGGACTGCGCGACATCAACAGCTCCTACCGCATGATCCTCGACCCCTGCCTCGATGCGCTGGGCCTCGCCGACATCACCATGCGCGGCAGCTGCGACCTGGCGCTGGGCGACAGGAAGTTCAGCGGCAACGCGCAGAAGAGGAGCCGCTACTGTCTTCTGCACCAGGGCACCCTGCTCTGGGATTTTGACCTCGACCTGATCCCGCGCTATCTCAGGCAACCGGAAAAACAGCCCGAGTACCGGGAGGCGCGCGAGCATCTCGACTTTGTCATCAACCTGCCGCTCGATGGAGTCGAGCTGCGACAGCGAATCGCGGCGTCCTGGAAGGCCTCCCCCCCGGCGGATGGCTGGCGGCCTCCGTCCCTCGAGACGCTGCTCGAAGAAAAATACCTCAACCGCGAGTGGATCGAACGATTCTAAGGCGGCTCAGCGCTTGATCCGGTAGATCTTCAGGCTCCCCTTGCGATAGAGCCGCAAGGTAAACTCGTCGCCCTTTGAGAACCGGTTGAGCTCCTTGACCATCGCCTCCGGGGTGCTTACCGGATGCCGGTCTATCGAGGTGATCACATCGTAGCGCTCGAGGAGACGAAGATCTCCCCTGAGCTGGGTCAGGTTCCTGTCGACATCGAGCGCCAGCACCCCCTCGCGGGAGGTGATGGGCAGCTGGGCCCGGACCACCTCGGGAACCCTGGTAAGCACCAGCCCCATGTAGTCCTCGATGGCCGGACGGCCCCGGTCCACCGCGCGCCTAGGACGCTGTATTGTTTTTCCCGCGGACTTCCCTTTGCCGACAACGATGATCGGTCGCGGCTTCAGCGGTCGCGGCTTGCCCTGGCCGGCGCTGACCTCGATCAGGCGTTTGCCGCCGGGCAGCTTACGCTCCCTGATCCGAAGGCCCGCCGCCTCGAGATGCGCCTTGATGACCGCGTAGTCGGCCCCCTTCACATCAGAGGTGAAAGGTACCCGCACGGCCTCAAGGGCCTTGTCGCTCGAGTCGTGAACAATAGGAAGACCCGTGTAATCAGCGAGGACCTGCAGCAGCTCGAGCGCGGAGGCGCTGCCGGCGAGAAGATCCACCGGCTGGTTTCGCTTCTCCTGCTGGTCCGGCTCGATGCGCCCCGCGGGCGGCACGGCAGCCTTCTCGACCTGGAAGCGGCCGCCAAGACCCGGGTAGGCCTCCAGCAACTCGCTGATGCCGGCAAAACGCCGCGGCTTCCGGCCGGGCAGCTTCAGGACCAGGCCATCGGTCTCCAGCTCGAGCACGGCGGTGGAAGCGGAGGCCTCATCGGCCGCCGCGAGGGGACCCGCCGGAAACATCAACCAGCAGGCTAAAAAGATCATCTTGAAGGGCATGACATCGTCTCCGGAGGTTTTGTTCGGTCGGAAATAAGGAGCGTGGATGCCCGGCGATCCGGGCCGGCCCCTCTATTCGCCGCGCCCGGTGAGGTCGAGGAGAACGGAGGGAACGTTGGTGATGATCCCATCGATACCCCGCTCCATCAATAACCGCATGACCGCCGGATCGTCGACGGTGTAGACCCAGACGAGGAACTCGTTGCGATGGATCTCCTCGATGTACTCACGGTCGGCGAGCCTGTAGTTGCAGACGACGACCGAGGCACCGGACTCCCGGGCGATGCGCAGGTGCTCGCGAGCGCGCTCCACGCTGTTGTCAGAGATCTTCCTGCCGGTCAGGTAGCCGGTCGTGACCCCCGGCAGGACCTCGTGAAAATCGCTGATGGCGCGCGGGGAGAAGCTCTGAACGAAGACCTCTTTTTCGATACCGAGCTTCTGGACGATCATCGCCACGTCCCGGCCGATATCCCCCGGCTTGATCTCGATCACCGGCGTCGCCCGGCCGCGAAGCAGCTCGAGAGCCTCCTCGAAAGTCGGCACCTTCTCGCCGGCGTAGGCCGGCGAGTGCCAGCTCCCCGCGTCGAGCTTGCGAAGCTCGGCGAGAGTCAGCTCGGAAACCTTCGCGCTCCTGCCATCGGTAAACACGTCCTTGAAATTCGTGGTCCGCAACACATCCTTGTCGTGCATGAGAACCAGCCAGCCATCGCCGCTCTTGTAGACATCAAACTCGACACCACCAGCGCCCTGCTTCACACCGAGCTCGAGCGCGCCAAGAGTATTCTCCGGAGCCTCGACCGAGGAGCCCCGGTGGGCGATCACCTTGAAGCCCTCCTTGTGAAAACGCTCGCTCATCGAACAACCCAGGAGCAGCGGCAGCAGGAACCATGCGGGAAATATTGCTCTCGGCATCTTCTCTCACTCCCCATCAGGTCCGGCGCCCGCCGCCGCGAGCTCCACTGCGGCGGCATCCGCCTCCCCGGCCTTCAACAGATCTTCCGGGCGAATCGGCTCGATGATCCCGGGGATTCCCTCATCCAGGATAACGAAACGAAGGATATAGACGATCACCGGGACCCCCAGCAGCAACCCCCAGACACCGAAGAAATGCTCGCCGATGGCGAGAATCGCCAGCACCATGACCGGGTGGAGATGCAGCATGTCGCCAAGGATCTTGGGGTTGAGAATCCAGGCCTCTACCAGGTGAATCAGCAGGACACCGACAACCGCCAGGAAGGCGAGCCAGACGCCGCCGTCGGGCTGGGCGATGGCGATGATGGCGATGGGAATACTCGAGAGCACCACCCCGAGCACCGGGATAAAGCTGCAGAGAAAGACAATCACGCAGAGAAAGAGCGGGTTGTCGATGCCAAGAATACGAATCAGCAGGAAGGTCAGCACGGTATTGAAAAAGGCGATCACCGCCTGCGCCTGGAAGGCGCGGCCGATCAGGCGGCCGAAGCTGATCAGCCCTGGAGCGATCTCGAGATAGAAGTCCTTCACCCGGCTGCTCTGGAGCCTCCTGACACCGCGGCGCATCTTTGTCAGATCGAAGACGATAAAGAAGCTCAACAGGAGCGACAGGCCCAATCCCACGGCTATATAAAACGACCTTTTGACAATATCTCCCATACCTGTACCCGCCCGGGCCAGGGATGCCTTGCTGGTTGAGACCAGGAAGGCGCCGATCTCCTGGGCGATCTTCCCCTGTTTCCATTCATCCAGCGCGTCAGCCCGCGCCTTGAGCTCAAAGCCGGCGCGCAGGGCCTCATTCACCTCCTCATCGGTACGTTCACCCGTGTCGGCATCTCCATCGAAGACCTTGGAGAAGGCCTGCAGCGGGTTGGCTGAATCAAGCGCGGCGCTCAGCTCGGTAAATTTCTTATAGGCGGTCTCCGGGTCCTTCTCGCTATCGGGCTCCTCGCCGGCCTTGTAGGTCTTCTTGTAGAAAACGGCGAACTGCTTCCTGTATTCTCCGGAATTCTCATTCTTCAGCTTCCTGACATAGTCGAGCCCCTGCACCTCGCGCCGCTTGCGCCATCTCTCCCGGTAGGGAGCCAGGGCTTTTTCACTCGAGAGAATCTCCTTCCTGACATAGTCCTCGACCAGGCTGCGCTGGTCCTCCAGCGACAGCTTGTCGAAGGGCTCGATCTTGAGGCCCTCCTCCTCACTGATCCTCTTGCGCTTGGCATCGTATTGACCGCGCTTCTTCCCGAGCACCGCGTCGTAGTCCTCATCGAGGATCCAGACCAGCAGACGATCCTCCTGGCTGCCGGTGCTGAGCTCGCGCTCGAGCGCCTCGGCCGCCCGCTTCTTCACCAGGCCAGCCTCAAAGAGAGCCTCGAGCCGCTGGCGCTCCTTCTGAAAAGCTCCGAACTCCTTGTAATGAAGACCCTGTTTCTTGTACTCCTCGAAGGCCTGGACATAGGCCGCGTCGCCGGCAGACCCGTACTCCTCACCCGCCAGGTAATGCCCCAGGGTATCCCGAAGAACCTCGTCCAGCTTTCCGGCGGGATTGTCGGTAAGCTCATTCGCCATGGGAAGAAGCTTGTCCTCCACCTGCTCCTTGAGCTTCGGCCAGAGGTAGCTTCCGCTGCCGTAACCCGCCAGGAGGAGACCCAGGAAGCAGCCCACTGTGAGCAGGCGATGCAGCCAGGCCTTCTCGGCATCGGGTGAGATCTTTTTCGCCAGCCAGTCCACCAGGCCCCTCATGGTGTAGGCAATGATGAAGGTCATGAAGACGATAAAGAAGAAGCTGCGCAGGCTGTAGACCAGCAGCAGGAAGACCGCCCAGATCGTGAGCTTTTCCCACGGCAGCCACTCGAGAAAGCTGAAGCCGTCCCCACCCTGTTTCGACTCCGCCCGCTTCTCTTTTGCCATCACCGCTGAACCTCGACTGGTATCTTTGACCTAGAAACTAATCGAATGCCGGTTTTCTGGCAACCGCGGGAACTCACAGAAATTATCGCGCGGAAGCCCCTGGGTGGCTGCATACCCGGTTTCTTTGCGTTAAACTGCTCGCATCGCTGGCCGGCTGGAGCCGGTTCTTCAGCCTCATCCCGAACTAAGGAGAGACGCAAATGGAAAAGACTGCGAAGCTTGAAACGCTCGATTTTTCAATCGTCGCGGTCTATCTCATAGCCACCATCGCCCTGGGGGTCTACTTCGCCAGGCGCAAGCAGACCTCCCCCGAGGGTTATTTCCTCGCCGGGCGCGATCTCACCTGGCCCTTCATCGGCCTCTCGCTCTTTGCCACCAACATCTCGACCGAGCATTTTGTCGGCCTCGCCGCCGATGGGCATCGCCTGGGGCTGGTTGCCGGCGGCTGGGAATGGATGGCGAGCCTCTGCCTGATCATGCTCGCCTGCGTCTTCGCTCCGCAGTACCTGCGTCACAAGGTCTTCACCATTCCCGAATTCTTTGAGAAACGCTACGGATCCGCGATGCGCATGAGCCTGACGGTGTATTTCCTCGCCATGATCGTCCTGACCAAGGTGTCGCTCGCGCTCTTCAGCGGCAAGGTGGTGCTTGAATATTTCACCGGCTTCTCAGGCGACTCCATTCTGTGGACCATCGGGATCCTGACAGCGGCCTATACCCTCATCGGCGGGCTCCGTGCGGTGATCTACACGGACTTCGTGCAATCGATCATCCTCATCGGAGGCTCGGTCATCCTGACCTGGATCGGCCTCGATGCGGTGGGTGGCTGGGAAGGCCTCACCACGAAGCTCGCCGAAAAAGACAAGCTCGACATGCTCTCGATGGTCAAGGGCGTTGACCACGAGCTGCCCTTCACCGGCTACCTGCTGGGGAACTTCCTCATCGGCGGAATGTTCTACTGGTGCATGGACCAGGTGAACGTGCAGCGGGTCCTCGGCGCGCGCAATCTCCACCATGCCACCTCCGGCGCCATCTTCGCCGGGTTCCTGAAGATTATTCCCGTGTTCATCTTCGTCCTGCCGGGA
>CAJWMA010000234.1 GCA_913042995.1 uncultured bacterium
ACCGACAGCATACCGAAGGTCGACAAGATCTTCGGCCCCGGCAACGCCTTTGTTGCCGAGGCCAAGCTCCAGCTCTTTGGCGAGGTGGGTATCGATATGTTTGCCGGTCCCAGCGAGTTGGTGGTCTACGCAGATGAAACAGCCGATCCCGGCTGGGCGGCAGCTGACCTGCTCGCCCAGGCCGAGCACGATGAGAGCACCAGGGTTACCCTCCTTGCCTCCGGCGAGGGAGTCCTCAAGGCTGTTCGCCAGTGTGTCGATGAGCTCCTCGAGGAGAGCCCGAGGCGGGAGACGATCGAGACCTCGCTCGAGCGAAACGGCTGCTTCGAGGTGGTTACCGACCCGGTCCGCGCCGCTGACCGGATCAACGAGATCGCCCCGGAGCACCTGTCCATCCAGGTAGCCAACCCATTTTCGTTCCTGCCCCTGGTTCAGAACGCCGGTGCCATTTTTCTCGGCAAGGAGAGCCCGGTTGCCATCGGCGATTATTTCGCGGGTCCCAACCACGTGCTTCCCACCGGGGGGACGGCGCGTTTCGCATCCTGTCTTTCGGTTGAGGATTTCATGAAACGCTCCAACCTGGTGCGCATGAGTCTTGATTTTACCCAGGCTGCGAGCCGGGATGTCGAGGAGCTGGCCCTGGGGGAGGGACTTCCCGCCCACGCCGGCTCGGTCGCCCTCAGGCGCCAGGTGCCCGCCGAGGAACGGGTGCGCGGCGGATTGCAGGCAGTGACTCCCTACCTGCTGGTGGAGGAAGAGGGGGAGATCAAGCTCAACCAGAACGAGTCACCCTGGGATATCCCCGTGGAGCTCAAGGACGAGGTTGCCGAGCGGATCAGGGAGCTTCCCTGGAACCGCTACCACCAGGGCATCCCCCAGGCTTTTCTCGATCGGATTGCCGCCGATGCGGACCTTCCCGCCGGCAGCGTGCTGGCCGCTTCGGGTTCCAATCTCATCCTGCAGTGGGTCTTCGAGGCCTTCGCCGGTCCCGGGAGATCTGTTCTTGTCCCGTCTCCATCTTTCTCGCTTTACCCGCTCTGGGCCAAGGTGACGGAGTCGCGGCTCGATGAGGTTCCGCTTGCCGATGACCTGTCCTACGATGCGGAGGCGGTGTTGGCGGCTGTCAGCGAGGGCCGCCCTGATGTGACGGTCCTCTGTCTGCCGAACAACCCGACGGGATCGGAGCTGGCAACAGAGGAGGTCAGGAAGATTGCCGCGGCTGCGGGAGAATACGGAGGCCTGCTGGTGATCGACGAGGCCTACCGGGAGTTCAGCGCGGAGAACTTTGACCGCACCGCCCTGGTGAAGGAATTCGCTAACCTGGTTCTCGTTCGAACCTGCTCGAAGGCTTTCTCAGCCGCCGGTATGCGGCTGGGCTACCTGCTGGCGCCTGTGGCGCTGGCGACCGAGCTCTCCAAGCTGGTGCCGCCCTTTCACCTCGGGCTCTTCACCGCTGTCCTCGGTGATGTGCTGTGGGAGAACAAGGCGCTCTTCGACGAGCGCGCTGCAACGCTGAATGCAGAGCGCAAACGGATGCAGGCGGCGGCGGCTGAGATCGAAGGTGTGAAGGTTTTTGCCAGCGAGGCGAACTTCTTTCTCTTCAAGGTTGCCGATGCGGGCCTGGTGCACGAAGGGCTGAAGGAACGCGGGATCCTCATTCGCAGGCAGGGCGGCAGCGAACGCCTTGAGAATTGTCTCAGGGTCAATGTCGGAACAACCGAAGAAAACGACAGCTTCCTGGGCTCTTTGCGTGAGATCCTGGGCTGATTGGAAAGGAAGAATAAGATGTCGAGTACAAGGCAGGCAGAGGTCAGGCGTGAGACAAAGGAGACGAAGATCTTCCTGCGGCTCGATCTCGACCAGGCGGGCGAGCCGAAGATATCAACCGGTGTAGGCTTCTTCGATCACATGCTCGAGGCTCTTGCCGTGCATGGACGGTTCGGGGTTGAGCTGGAGGCGGAGGGAGACCTTCACATCGATCAGCATCACCTCGTCGAGGACGTCGGGATCGTATTCGGACAGGCTCTCAGGGAGGCGCTTGGAGAAGATCTGCGAATCCAGCGCTTCGCCGCCGCCTACGCGCCGCTGGACGATGCCCTCGCCCGGGCGGTCGTGGATATCAGCGGCCGGGCCTATCTCTACTATGGAGTCGAGGTGAGCAGGCCGATGGTAGGTGATTTTGACACCGACCTGGTGCTCGAGTTCTTCCAGGCATTGACCGCCAACGCGCGTCTGAACCTGCACCTCGACCTGATTCGCGGCCACAACGCCCACCACCAGCTGGAGGCCTCTTTCAAGGCATTCGCCTTGGCTCTCAGGAGCGCTGTCAAGGTTGATGGCAGCCTCGCAGAGGTTCCTTCGACCAAGGGGAGCCTGAGTGAAGACGAGGCGAGGAAGGCCTCGGAGGACGCGGCCGGATGAGCCTGTTTCCTGATTTTGAATACTCACGGATCTTCCCCGCCATCGATCTGCGCGGGGGGCGCTTCGTGCGCCTGGTGGAGGGACGCCGGGATGCCGAGATTCACTATGGAGATGATCCGGTAGCCGTGGCCCTTGGCTGGGTGGAGCAGGGAGCTGAATGCCTTCACATCATCGATCTCGGGGCAGCCTTCGGCGAGGAGGACAGCGCCGGGGTGATTCTCGATATTGCCGCGCGGGTCGATGTGCCGGTGCAGACCGGAGGCGGGATTCGCGATGCCGAGGCGGTGAGCCGTTTTCTCGATGGCGGGATCGCGAGGGTGTTGCTGGGGACAAGAGCCTTCAAGGACCCCGATTTTCTTGCCCGGGAGGTGGAGCGCTACGGTGAGAGCAGGGTCGTGGCCTGCCTCGACACCAGGGACGACCAGGTGCAGGTCGCGGGCTGGGAGGAGGAGAGCGGTCTCGACCTGGCCGCGGGGATCGACCTGGTTCGCGGCGCGGGTGTGCGCCGCCTGCTGGTGACTGCCACCGACCGGGATGGAACACTCAGCGGTCCGCGGGTCGAGCTGGTCGAGCGGGTGCTTTCAGAAGGCGACATACGGGTCATCGCGGCGGGGGGGATCGGCTCCCTCGCGGATGTCGACAGCCTGCTCAGCCTGTCGCATCCACTGCTGGAAGGGGTCGTGGTCGGCCGCGCCCTCTATGAGGGTACCGTAGCGCTTGACAGCGCGGTTGAGCTGGCGAGAGAGCGGGGCGAAGGCGTGTCCTGACCTGCCCCGGCTTGAAATAGAGACAACAACATCCAGGAACAGAGGTAATTGAAATGGACGAGCTTCTTGACGGTTTGAAGTATGACGACAACGGCCTGATACCGGCTGTGGTGCAGGATCACATCGACGGCCAGGTGCTGATGGTGGCCTATATGAACCGCGAGTCTTTGCGGCGGACTCTTGAGGGAGAGCATACCTGCTTCTGGAGCCGCTCGCGCCAGGAGTTCTGGGTGAAGGGACTCACCTCTGACAATACCCAGCGTGTGGTGCAGGTGGGAGTCGATTGCGACAAGGACTGCCTGCTGGTACTCGTTGAGCAGCAGGGCAAAGGAGTTGCCTGTCATACCGGTGAGCGCTCCTGTTTTTTCCGCGGCATCGATCGTGAGACCGGAGAGCTGAGCCCGATCCCCATGGAGGGGTTTAAAGGGTCCTGAATGTTCCGGTAAGGGGCTTGAACGCAGGCTGATTTGCGTTCGTCTGAGAGGGCCACAGTTCGCCTCAGGGGCATTTTCGTACGTATGAGCTTTCCCTCGCCTACAGTGAGCTGAAGGCATCCAGGGGCATCCAGAGCGGCCAGGGAGGCTCTCAGGCCTCTTCTTCGCCCGCATCTGCCCGTAGTGATTTGCGCAGGATTTTACCGGTCGACCCCTTGGGAAGGTCGTCGAGGATTTCGAAGAGCCTCGGGTACTTGGAGGCGGAGAGACGCTCCTTCGAGAACTCGAGCAGTTCGTCCAGGGAGACCTCGCAGTCCTCCTTGAGCGAAACGAAGGCCTTGATCTCTTCGCCGTATTTCTCGTCAGGAACTCCGATCACCGCTGCCTCGCGAATGGAGGAATGGCTGTAGAGAATCTCTTCCACCTCGCGCGGATAGACGTTGAACCCGCCGCGGATGATCATGTCCTTCTTGCGGTCGACGATGAAGAAATATTCATCCTCGTCCATGGTGCCCATGTCTCCGGTGTGGAACCAGCCGCCGCGGAAGGCCTCTTCGGTCGCTTCCGGCCGCTTGTAATAACCCTTCATGACGTTGTAGCCCCGGATGACAACCTCCCCGACCTCGCCGGGGGAAACCTCGTTGTCATCGCCGTCGACGACCTTGACCTCGCAGCCGCTGATAGCCAGGCCGATGGAGCCGATCTTCTTGGGGCGGTACATGAGATTGAAGGTGGCCACCGGGGATGTCTCCGAGAGCCCGTAGCCCTCGAGGATGTTCACGTTGTATTTCTCATCAAAGTTCTTCATGACCTCAACCGGCATAGGCGCCCCGCCGGAGTAGCAGTATTTCAGGCTCGAGAGATCGTAGCGCTCGGCACCCTCGAAATTGAGCAGGGCGAAGTACATTGTCGGGACCCCGGCAAACTGGGTTACGCGGTCGCGCTCCATGACCTCGAGCGCGGCTTCGGGGTCGAAGCGCTCAAGGTAGCTCATCGCCGCCCCGCCCATGATGCTCGAGTTCTGGTTGGAGGTCTGTCCGAAGGAATGAAAGAGGGGGAGGGCGCTCAGGCTCACGTTCCCGGGACCGAAGATCTCCCGCCGGCCGGGCTCGCCCAGGAGCTGCTCAGCGCAGAACTGGGCGTTGGAGTACATGTTGAAATGGGTCAGCTCGGCGCCCTTGGGTTGGCCGGTGGTGCCCGATGTGTAGAGGATGACGGCGGTGTCCTCGCTCGAGGTGAGGGCCAGGTCGCACTCGCCATCGGGATTCACCCCGGGTGAATCAACCATGGTGAGCGGACCGTCGCTTTCGTCGAAGAGCAGCAGGTGGTTACAGGCGTCGGCCGAGTCAAAGCCTTCCCGGGCGGCCTCGGCGTATTCCGACCAGGCGATGAGAGCCGCGGCGTCAGAGTCATCGAGGTAGTAACCGACCTCGCGGCCCACAGCCAGGTAGCTGATCGGTACGACGGTACCCCCGGCCTGCAGGATGCCGTAGTAGGCGATGGTGAAGCTCATCCGGTTGGGGCAAAAGAGCGCCACCTTGTCCCCGGGTTGCACGCCGAGCTGCCTGAGATGGGCGGCGAAGGCCACCAGTCGCCTGAGGAATTCCCTGTAGTTCAGCTTTCGCTCATCGTGAATGAGGGCTGTCTCTTCGGCGAAGTGACGGCAGGAGATATGGGCGGAATTGGCGAGATTCAGGGACATTTCAGACGGTTTACCGAGCTGGTTTTTCCGGTTTCAGAGCGCCTTGGAGCTTTCACTGGCAGAGTGCAAGGATACTACAGGATCCTTTTCAATTGCACTCGGGTTCCAGCGGTCCGGCAAGCTCCCGATGATAGAACAGGCGTCCCGGAAGGGTGGGCATGTAGCTGGCGGGCACCCAGGGGTCGGGGCCGTAATGGAGCGCTGACCACAGGCTGAAGCCCTGCCATTGCATTCCCCTGCCCAGCACCCCGTCCGCTCCGCCGATTCCGTAGTCGGCTTCCAGGAAGAGACCGGGGCCGATGGTGTTGGCCCAGGCGGGTACGAGCGTGGTGCGGCTCTTGAAGCTGGTGATGGCGTTCTGCTCGATGGTGAGCGGATGCAGCCTCGCGCCGATGCGATGGGTGGCCTCTTTCCACTCAGTCTCGCTTTCGTATTCGGCGGCGAAGGTGGGCTCCCAGAAGGCGATGTGCAGCGCGCGTCCGATCCCGTAGACCACCACGAGCTTCGCTCCATCCGCTCGCAGCTCGGCGATCTTGCCCGGGTATTGCTCGAGCTGTTCCCGGGTGGCGAAGTAGCGTTGCTCCGGGGGAACGGTCAGCTCTCCGAGCCGGTCGTAGAAGGCCTCCTCCATGGCGTTCTGGAAGGAGCCGGG
>CAJWMA010000235.1 GCA_913042995.1 uncultured bacterium
CAGCCAGGTCTTTCCTTGCCAGGTCTTCGAGGAGCGTGACCTGCCTGAGGGAGTCCAGGCGGATCCCGGACCGGACAATGGCCCGCGATTCTTTCTGGCCGGGCATCAGATGGATTCGGCCTGCAAGGCAGCCTGGAGGGTAGCGCCCGTCGGCACCTTCGGTGAGGACGGTGTCGCCGGCTCTGAACGCTGGAGGTCTGCCCAGATGGTGGACCTCCAGCAGCGGATGCCCATCGCCGTCTGTCCGTCCGGTGCCCCAGAGCATTCCGGTGTCTTCTCCGCAGCGAAATCTGACCCTGAAGAGGGGGTCGAGGATGCTCTGGATCCTTCCGATCCCGGATCCGGCGGATTCGTCAACGAGTCGGCCAACAAGGTGATCTCCGGAAAGAACCGCTGAATCTTTCTGGAGGACAGGCGCTCCATACAACGAAACACAGAGCGTCCTCTCTCCGGCCGAGGGCGTTGATAGCGGCAGGACGTCAGCTACGGCTATACGGTAGCGGGCCGCGTTTCGGTTGCCTGGGCCGCCTGAAGGGTCGTAGAGGAGTCCTCCTGCGGAGGTGATGAGCTGGAGGTCTCTGTTGACTTCCTGCAGCCTGTTCTGCAGCAAGGCGATGATTTCAGCCTGCTCTTCGGCCGTTGCCCTTCCAGGGAGAGTTTCCTGGCCGGCCCCTGGAGCCCATCCGCAGTGGATAGCGAGCCTGATTGCCGGGGGGGAGACCAGGAATAAAGCGAGGAGGAGCAAGTGCAGGGCTGAGCCGCCATCCGTAAGTCGTTTCACTTCTCTATTATCTTCTTTTTTCTGTGTTCTGAAATCGAGGTGGAGCGGAGTGTAAAGAACTCAGATCCTGTCTTCCGGGCACTCCAGGAGCGGGCGTAATTCATCGAAATGATCAAGGGCGGCGGCGAGGCCGCGGGCGACGGACAGCCTGGGGTCGATGGGAACGAAAACCTTGGTGTTGGTCCAGCCGTAGAGTCGCTCAGGCAGCCCGGGGAGATTGGCGATTCCGCCGCAAAGAGTGATGCCTGTTTTTTTCAGGTCCCGGATGAGTTCTGCCTCGAGCGTTGGAATCATGTCAGCTATGGCATCCACGATCTGGGTCAACTGAGGGTCGATGGCCAGCCGGACCTCTTCCTGTGTGATGGATATTTCCCGGGGGACGTTCGCCATCAGGTCGAGCCCGGAAAATGCGCATGGAGGCAGAGGTGGCGCGCACGGGTGCGCGCTGCCCAGGCTGGTTTTTATCTCTTCAGCCGTTCGATGTGAGATCCAGATATTGTATTTTTTGCGTATGTAGCTGACGATGCTCTCATCCATGGCATCCCCGGCCGTGGGGATGCTCCTGGAGGCGATGACATCTCCAAGGGCGAGGACGGAGATGTCTGTGGTGCCCGCCCCGATATCTACAATCATATGCCCGCGAGCGGTGTGAATTGGCTGCCAGGATCCCAGGCCGGCCGCGCGCGGCTGGTCGATGAGATAGAGCTTGCCGGCTCCGGCTCGGTCTGCGACCTGCTGGAGCGCGTTTTTGGAAACATCCGAGACATCTGTGGGCAGGCTGATGAGGAGCCGCGGGGAGCTCCAGCGCCTTCCTCCGCTAGCCGAACGGAGGAAATGTCTCAGGAGAATCCTGGTCATTTCGAAGTCGAAGATGGCGCCGTTCCTGATGGGCTTGATCACCTCGATGCTCTGAGGCGCTCTCCCCTGCATGTCCCGGGCCGCCTGCCCGATGGCCCTGCCATGGTCGAACACCTCGGAGGTGCCTTTTTTTACAGCCAGGTAGGTCGGTTCTTCGCTGACAATGCCCCGGCCGCGCACGCACAGCCTGGTGGACGATGTGCCCAGGTCGATGGCTGTATCGGTGGAAAACAAACCGAATAGTCGCGAGACTACCATTGGCTTACCTCAACCTTCGGGCCAAGGCCGGGACCGCTCCCGGCTTCGGCTACACTTCTTTTCTATCCGTTGGGGAAAGCCGGCAGCCTTGTCCGCGGAATTCTCTTCAATTTCCGCAATCCAGACAGGCGTGGCTTTCTTCCCGTCCACGGCGAAGGAGGATGAAAAAACCCGCCTTTGCCACAAACTCATTCTGTGTGCAAATGCGGGTTAGTTCAAGCCCTTAGAGGACTTATTAAGGCGATTCCAGGAAGGAATCAGCTTAATTTCTGATTAGAAGTCTTCGAGTTCTGAATCGTCGGCAGCATCGTCTTCCTTCTCGGGAGCCTCTGCCTCTTCGGTATCATCCTTCTCGGGGGCTTCATCGCCTTCGGAATCGCCATCTTCCTCGACGGGCTCTTCTCCATTGGCGACAGCCTTGGCCTCTTCGACCTTCTTGTCGCCCTCTTCGATGATCTCTTTGGCCTTTTCACCATCGCCGACCTTGGACTTTTCGAGGATCCCATCAATCTTGCTGGTGATCGCCTCGAGGTCGTCTTCGACGTGGAGAACCCGGTTCAGGTTCTTTTCTTCAAGACTCCATTCGGCGCGCACCTGGGTGAGCTCTGCGATCTGGAGCGAAACGGCTCCAAGTATAGCTACGCAGGCGATGACCAGGCAGCTGGTGGCTACCGGGCTTGCTTCTTTGCGTTCGATGATTTCTTCGCTGTTTTTCGCCATGTTGAACCTGGCCTTCCTCAGTTGATACGGGTTGTGGCGCGGTCGCCCTGGCGAATGTCGGATCCCTCGGCAGTGAAGAGGACTCGGGCTCCCGCAAGGTTTTCATAGACCTTGTTGACCCGGACCTTGCCGACAAACTTGTCTTCGCGATAGATCGTGAACTCGACGCCTTCCTTGACCTCATCCTGGCGTCCAACACTGAGGACGACGAGCCTGAGATTGCTGTCCACTTCCTCAACAAGGGCATCGATCGGAGGGGAGACAAGGCCGCTCAGGATGGCTTCGACACCGTCCTTGCCAAGCTTTTTCTCCACGGCGCCGTAGGCGAGTTCGAGGGAGTCGAATTTCTCACTGAGAGAGTTGAACTCGACCCTGGCTTCGTGAAGCTCCTGGGTGGTCGCATCCAGATCTCTTTTCATTCGGAACTTTTCCGCGTTCGCTACCTTCTCGGCGCCGATAGCGCTATCGCGCTTATCATGCGCTTCACTCAGCTGGGTAGTGAGCGTCTTGTTCTGATCCGTCAGGCTGGCGTTGAGATTGTCAGTCGCCGTCTTGGCGTTGATCGACTCGTTCCGCTCAGCTGATATGTTGGCGATCTGGGCATCTTTGCTCGCAAGCTCGATGCGAAGAGTCTTGATCGTGCCGGCCTTGGCCAACTCGTCCTCACTGACCAGGCGGAGAGCATCCTGCAGATCGTCACGCTCGCCTTTGAGGTCAGTGGTGCGCTGCTCAAGAACATCAAGCTGATCCTCGACGCTTTCCTTGTATGTATCGTAGTTCGCCGCCCAGTCTTCGCGGGTGAGATAGAGGGTCGCTGATGTGCCGAAGAAAAGAATCGACAGCAGGAAAACAAAAACGACGAAAACCTTCGCCAGAGCACTCATTTATTCATTCCTCCAAATCAGGACCAAATCATTATTTCCGGCGGCTGTGGTTCTACTGACCACGATTCAAGCGGATTTCGCAAATTGCGAAACCAAAGAAAGCACCGACCCGGTCAAGGTCCCGTTTATTCCCAACACCCATCCATCGGCACTGTAGGCGATTGACAGGAGTCTGATTTTAAAACTTCATTTCCTCGCAGCTTACTTCTCGACTCATTGTTTTCGGAACATTGGGGGATTGCAAGCTAATCCCTGAAGCCGCCAAGGTCCTTCAAACTGCAAGAGGAAGCTGATTTCCTCGTTCAATTACGAGACACTCATACGATTATATGACACAGAACGAAACTGTCAATCTACACAAGCTGATGGAAAATGAGTAAAGAGGCGTACCGAAAATTACACAAAACCTTATGGTTAAAAGACCTGCTACTGCTGCCTGGCGAAGAATACCGGCTTTCCCTCGGGCTCCGGAGGCCTCAAGACCCAGCCCTCGGATCCTGCCGCGACAGGGCTGAAAAGAGTCTCGGGGTTCCATGTCTTAACTGTTGGTTGTGTAAGGGCTTCGGGTGAATGCTCACTGAGCTTTCCGACCTGGAGGCACCAGTCTTCCGGCCTGTTATCCAGGGGAGGCAGGGGAGCCAGAATTTCATCCAGGTAAGTCATGCAGGCCCAGTTCCAATAACCTTTCGATGCTCCGCTTCTTGCAAGCAGGAGGGGGCGGCAGAACAGGTCGAATGCAGCCGAACAGCTGAGTGGGAGGCCGCTCAGTCCCAGAACATCCATATTGTTCAATTTTCCAAAGACCAGCGAATCACACCCATGTAGAGATAATTTTTCGAAGAGCACATTGCCGTTCAATTCCTGTATAGCTTCGGCGGTACGGTCGGTGATACCGGCTCCTGTTCCTCCACTTAGAATGAGGACGTCCAACTGGCGAGTATGGCAGCGAACGAGATGTTTCCGGAGACCCTCAGGTCCATCTTCTGAGATCCCGAGAGAGATGACCTCCAGCCCCAGGTCTTCAATGGCGTCCCTGAGCCAGTAACCATTTAGATCATGAACCTGCCCGGTCTCCAGGTCAGTTTTAAGGTCAGTAAGCTCGTCGCCAAGAAGCAACATGCCGACACGCGGGGGAGTGTGAACACAGGCCTTCTCTACTCCAGCGGCGAGCAAGTACGCCTGGTGGCGTGTTGAAAGGAGACTTCCGGCCTCAAAGATCATGGGTTTTCCATCATCGCGGCCGAGGACGCCTTCGCCTGCTTGTGGAAGGCGTTCGACACGCAGCTTTCCAGCTCCCAGCAAGGTGCCGTCATCGGCAGGCAGGACCCCCCAGGTCTTGCCTGGAAGGAGGTCGCCGGTCTCAACCCGGATGGCGGAGCCGGATGGGATCCGCCGATTGCCAGGCGCCTCCGGGCCGGTCAGCTCATCTATAAGGGACAGCCGGTCGCCGGCCCCGCATCCGTCCGAAAGCGCGTAGCCGTCGCAGGACGAGCGGAGGACGCCGGGGGGGTCGGCAGGCTGACCCGCAGACCGGGCCGCTCCGTGGAGTGGTTCCGCAAGATAGCGGCCGGCAGCCGATTCCAGATCGACCCGTTCGACCGTTCCTTGTTTGATCTTCCCGGTGACGGCCGCCAACGCTTCCAGCGGGCTTACGGCTACAGGTGCAGGCATAAATTCCCTTTAAACCTAACGAACTCTGTTTTCTGACGGTTTTTTTTAACCGAACAAGGATAACTTTGTCTTCTTCCACTTTATTTAGTTAGCTTGGCGTAGATGCTGAAACTCGGAGCGGAGATGCAAAGTGTTCACTGGAATAGTAGAGAGAACGGGCGTTGTTGAGGCTGCTGTAGACACCGGCGGGGGGCTTGCCCTTCGGGTAGAGGTGAAGGATGATTCTTCCCCTGAGCCCTGGCGGGATGTCGAGCTGGGTGAAAGTATCGGGGTGAATGGGGCCTGCCTGACGGTTGTTGATTTTGACAACGGCGCGGGCTCGGCCGCAGTCAGCTTTGAGGTGGTTCCCGAGTCGCTTGAAAAGACAACCCTTGGCGCTCTCCGGCCCGGAGATGCCGTGAACATCGAGCGTTCTCTGAGGGCCGGGGACTCTTTTGGCGGACACTACGTAACCGGTCACGTTGACGGGACGGGAGAGGTCGTTGAAATGGAGCGCCAGGGAGACCAGGTGCTCTTCAGGATCTCAGCGCTTCCCGGATTGATGGACCAGATGCTCGACAAGGGCTCCATAGCGGTTGACGGTGTCAGCCTGACGATCGTCGAAGTCAACAGGGCGGATCGCTGGTTCAGTTTCGCCGCCATCCCCCATACGCTTGCGTTGACAAATCTCGGCGCGTTGTCCGCGGGTCATGAGGTAAATATCGAAACCGACGCCTTCGGCAAATGGGCGCTCCATGGTCTTCGTCTC
>CAJWMA010000236.1 GCA_913042995.1 uncultured bacterium
GGCGGTCTTCGGCGCCCTCGACAGACGCCAGGCCTCCGACAAGAGGCAGGCACAGAAGGAGCAGTCCAGCAATCGTCATTTTCATGCGTTTTTTCCGTTTAATATCCTCAGTACGAACCCGGGCCGGGTACGGGGAGCTGATGTTACGATGCGCTGTCGCGCGATCCAAGGTTGTCTTTCGGTTCCCTGGTTTCAAAGAGATGTTTTCTCCTTTTGCGGTTGTCGGTTATTAATGTTGCCATGCATCAAGAGTCCCGCTTGCGCTCCTGCGCGATAGCCGAATGTCTCGGCACCTTCCTCCTGGTTTTTTTCGGATGTGGATCCGTCCATGCGGCCGTGACCCTCGATGCCCTGCAAGGCGGCTGGCAGGTGGCCAGTGTCTGGGGCTTCGCGGTGACGCTGGCGATCTACGCGGTGGGGAATATCAGCGGCGCCCACATCAACCCGGCCATCACCATTGCAATGACCTGCTGGCGGGGCTTTCCCCGGGCCCGGGTTCCGGTCTATATCGGTTCGCAGCTGGCGGGCGCCTTTCTCGCGGCCTGTTGCCTCTACGCGATTTTTTCCGGCTCCATCGCGGAGTATGAGCTGCAGAACGAGATCGCGCGGGGCTCTCCGGAGAGCCTTGTTACCGCCGCCATGTACGGTGAGTATCATCCCAACCCGACGATCAGGCTTCATTCCGCCGCCGCGGACAGCAATCGTGACACGGTAGGCTTTGGAGCCGCGGTTTTCGCGGAAATGTTGGGAACCGCCTTGCTCGCTTTCTGCGTCTTCGCCCTGACGGACAGGCGTAACAGAGCGCGGCCGGGCGCGAGTCTCGGGCCGTTCTTTATTGGCGCCACGGTGGCCCTCCTGGTGGCGGTGGTCGGCCCGGTAACCCAGGCCTGCCTGAACCCCGCGCGGGATTTCGGGCCGCGGATCTTTGCCGCTCTCGCCGGTTGGGGGGAGGTCGCCTTGCCGGGGCCCAGGGGGCTGTTCGACACCCTGGCTGTCTACCTGGCGGCGCCCGTGGCGGGGGCGGTGCTCGGGGGGCTGGTTTACAGGGAGCTCGTAGGGGCCGCGCAACCCGCCGAGTCCACCGGAGCTAAAAGCGATACGGGCGCGTGAGCACGCGTCTTCAGCGCCGCTCGATGACGTACTTCTTCCATTCGTCACTGTAGGCGTGGATCTGGTCAGCCGTCCGCTCCTGCTTGTCGACGATCGGGCCGCCGCTGTTGAACCAGCCGATGATGCCGCCGGTGAGGCTGTAGACGTTTCGCCCCAGGCGCCGCTCGAGCTCTACCGAGGCGAGGCCGGAGCGGTAACCGGCGGTGCAGTAGGTTACCACGAGAGCGTCTTCGGGGAGCTCAGGCGGTCTGTCCGCGAGCTGCGCCGGCGGCAGGAGTATCGCCCCGCGAAGATGCCCGACATCGAACTCCGGCCGTTCTCGAGTGTCCACCAGCACGATCGCCTGCTCTTGCCGGAGCCGGCCTTTCAGCTCCGCGGCGGAGATCCGGCGGGCTCCCGTCTCGCGGTCGAAGCCCTCGGCAAGCCGGCGAAATTCTTCCTGGAGTTGCTCCCGGCCGGGGGAGCGTTCCCCGCCGCATCCACACAGCAGAAGGACAACCACCACCGCGCCGCCGGCTCGCCGCCGAGGATCTTTTTGAGTGGCGGGCATCAGGGGGCGCGTCTCACTCGAGGCAGTTGGATGTTTCGCAATTTTCAGCGGATCCGCTGTCGCAGGCGGGGAAGGGCCCGGCTGGAACTGCGCCGCCAAGGAAGAGGTAGTTCAGGTTGAAGACCGCGTCGCTGAGGGAGAGCTCCCCATCGCTGTCGCAATCCATCGCCTCTCCGCAGCGTATATCGGAGTCACCAAGGAACAGGTGGCGCAGGGTGAAGACGGCATCGGCCAGCGTGATTTCTCCATCGACATTGGAATCGCAGCGCAGGAAGGGGACAGTGCCTGGCGCCAGTTCATCGGTTATGGTCACGATGAAATCTCTCGAGTTCTCGCTGTCGGGAAGCTCCTCCGAGGAGACCGTCAGGCGGAAGAGGTATTCTCCCGCCTCGGTAAAGACGATGCTCAGCACCGACAGGTCGGCGGGGCCTGCGAAGGTCGCGCCCCCCGGCCCGGAGAGCTTCTCCCAGGCAAAAGCGAGGTTTTCCTGGCCGCAGGAGCCGTCGTGGGAACGTCGCCCATCGAAGGTGATCTCCACGGAGCCGTTCTCCAGGGGAGCCTCGCTGGATGGTGTTACACTAAGCGCCGGCCACGCTCCCACGGCGCCGGCGGGCCCTTCGCCAAAGAGCTCGTTGAGTTCGGTGTCGACCATGTCGGCGTCAAGGCTGAGAACAAAGGCATCGACCTGGGCCCTGAACTCCCGGACTCCGAGGATGAACTCCAGCACCCTGCCCGTGTCGACATCCTCCTGGGAAACGACGTAATCTCCCTCGCTGCGCCATTGGAGACGACCGTTGTTCCCGGTGTTGATGTTGATGTTCGGTTCCACGTTAAAGGCGCTCGGTCTCCAGAAGCTGTTGGAGTTCCGGTCGAAGCCGCGAACCCGGAAGTAGCCCCGGTAGGTTCCGGGCTGGTTGAAGCGCAGGCGGTAGATGACGGAGGATTGGAGCAGGCTGCGGAAATCACCATCGTTCGGAGCCGCCAGGACTCTGCCGTTCGGGTCCAGGGAGGCCTCTACGCCTTCGGCAAATGCCCAGGTGATGTTGTCTTCGTCGGGATCCGTTACCTCCGTGTAGTCGGTAGAGAGCATGGCGATGTAGTCGGTCCCGGCTTCCTGTTCGCCGGCGACGCCCTCGACAGCCTTGCGTTGTAGTGGAGCATCGGTCGGCAGGTCGATCCGGTTGCGTTCGAAGCCGGTGCGGTCTCGGGCCACGATCTCGAGAACACCAGCCTCGCTGATCTCGACGTTGCCGCTCCAGATGCCATCCCTGTAATCGAAGACAGCCCGGGTTTCACCGACGAAGATGTCGGAGGAGCCGCAGGAGGGGGCGATGCCCTGGATTGTCACCACCGCCCGGTTCGGGTAGAGGACGCCATCGCAGATGGTCCCTCCGCGTACGGATGTGATCTCAAAGCGGGTATCGATACGCTCATTGAGATAGGCGCGCCGCTGGTCGGCGTAGTCACGCAGGCGGTTGATCCGTCCGCCGGCGAAGAGCGGGGCGACATGGTCGATCCGGGCATCGACCTGCTCATCTCCCCAGGCCGATTCGAGGAAGGTTGCGATATAGCAGAGATAGTCCGGGGCGTAGCGGGGGTGCTCCAGGAAGCGCTCGATCTGGTCCACTGTCGGCCGGAAGAGCTCCTGGTTGGCCTGGTCAAAGCAGCTGTCGAGATCCCAGGGCAGCAGCACCCAGCGGTCGTCGCTGAAGCGGTGGTAGAGGAAGTAGTCATCGCCATTGTTCAACACGATGCTGTTCTCGGTGGAGCCGAGCATCGCGAAGGTGGCGAAATACTTGCTCCATTGGAGAACGTCAATTCTCTGTTCGATCGCGTCGGGAAAGTCATCATCAGAGGTTTCTCCGCGATCGAAGTCGCGGCAGAGATCGAAGACGTCGCTGTAATCGTCCTCATCCCGGTTGGTGTCCTTGCGGTAGTCTCCGCGGTAGCGGCCGGGGTCTTCTCCCCGGTAGTCGAGGTTCGCCTGGCCGATTCCGCGGTAGAGGTTGCCATCGTTGTCGTTGGGAAAAACCCGTTCGAGAAACGCCTGGCGGATGACCTCGACGCGAAGATGCCAGCCCGGGTCGAGGTCTCTGTTGAATGAGAGCCGCCGAAACCACGCCAGCGGAGTGGCGGTTCCCGTGCGCCGCAGAAAATCCAGCCCGAGCCACTGCTGGTCCGCGTTGCAGCCGTTCATGTTGATCCTCTTGACCCCATGGAAATCCGAATCGTGATCGAACTGGATCCGGTAACTCAGCGGGTTGCAGTTGCGCGCCGACGATCCTCGCAGACGGATGCCGCGGTTGTGCCAGGCGCGGCCATCCGCGACCAGCGTGATGTTCAGGATGTCGTTATTTCCCCTGCCGCGGTTTCGCAGGCTCCGCAGGGCGTCTCCCCGCATGACCACCCGATAGAGCGGGCGAAGCTCATCGGCCGGAGAGTTCTCGACCTGGTAGAGGAACGGCCGTTCCGGGGCGTTCGCCGGCGCGCGGACGGTTTGTTCGCCGATGCCCTCCGCGTCGATCCAGAACGCGATGACCTCGCGATCCGCGCGCGGCGGGATGTCGGCTCCGTAGACACCGTTGCCTTCCACCCCATCGTCTCCTTCGCCATCATCGACCATGGCCGCGGACCGTCGCGAATCCTCCGCGCCATCGACCTCCCAGGCGAGCGTGACGGCCTGGAGTGGCCGGTCGTCGGAGACGACGGCCAGGACCCGTACGCTTTGCTGGTCTGTCGGGATGATCGGCTGGTGACGTACGCCGACAATGACAGGCGCGGGGTCGGGCAGGGAGGACGTGTTAAAGCGCCCGGGCGACCCCTGCTCTTCGCTTGCCCGCCAGGCCGGCCCGTAGCGGTTTTCCAATCCGGGGTGGATGAGCTCAAGGGAGGGTCCCTCCCCATCGGGCGACTCGGGGTAGCTCCCTTCGTCGGCGAAGCGCACCCGGTCGGCGGTGTTTCCGTTGGTATCTCTCAGCAGGAGAGTCTCTGCGGTATTGCTGAGCGCTCCATCCCACGGTCCCAGCGCGCCCTCGAGACCATAGTGCTTCTCCAGCGCGGCGGGGTCCCGGGCCAGCACCAGGTACTCGCCCGCGCCCACCGTCGTGCCGGCGGGAAACTCGTAGTCGATTCCCCGGGTGAAGGCCCAGCCCCCCAGGTCGACCGGCTCGCCGGAGCGGTTCAGCAGCTCGATATACTCGCCGCCGGCATTGTCGGCGGGATGATACATGATCTCATTGATGACGATGTCGTCGCGCGGCTCGTAGCGGTTTGCCATGCTGGGAGTGTTCTCGGTGAAGACGACCCTGTTGTCGGCCCCATCCGGGAAGCGTCCACTGGAGAAGCCATCGAGAGTTGTGCGGGGATTGAGGCTGTCGATGAAGCGTCCGTTTCCATCATCGATAAGAATGGCCTGGGCTCCGTCCAGCTCAAAGCCCAGCTGCGATTCAAAACGCACGAGCCTTTCGCCGGAGGGCAGGGCCAGGCCCTCGGGGAAGGTGAAGCTGCCGGCCTCGAGCGGGAAGAGGCGTATTCTTCTTCCGCCGAGGTCGACCGTTTCGGCTGTCGGGTTGTAGAGCTCAACCCACCCGCTGCCGACGCCTCCCATATAAAGTTCGTTGACGACCAGGTCCCTGGGCGCCGGCTCCGGATTGGGCTCCTCCTCTTCCTCCCCCTCTTCCCGCTCAATGATGTCGAGAAAAGGGGAGAGGCTGAAGTCGGAGCTTTCCAGCCCGGTATTGTTTCCCTGCACGGCCAGGATGTTCTCGCCTTCACGCAGCAGGCCAATGTTCTCAATCGGAAACTCTTCCACTACCCCGGCCTCGTGGTTGACGATCGTGGGGCTGTTGAACTCGGTGGCATCCATATTTGCCCGTGCGATCTCTTCGCCGTTGAGGTAGGCGACGAAGCCGTCGTCGTAATCAACCGAGAGAATCATCTGTTGCGCCAGGGCAGGGTCTGCCAGCTCGAAGCGGCGCCGTATGAAGACGCTCTGGTAGTTTCCCGCCATGTCGTCCAGCACCGTCGCATCGTCCCCGTCTCCATAGCCGAAGCCCGCGGGTCCGGAGTCCCAGCCCCCGTCGTCGAAGTCGAGCCCGTTCCAGTTTTCGGGCGGGGCCTCGGTTCCTCTGAAGAAGCTGAATTCCGCTCCTCGGTCGACGAGCGCTATCCGGTTTTCCCGGGGAGCTTCGACCGCGGTGATCTTTACCGAGTTGGTCGCTCCGGGCGTGCCCCCGATGACATT
>CAJWMA010000237.1 GCA_913042995.1 uncultured bacterium
TGCAGGCTCTGGGCTGTCTCAGGCGAGATGCCGTGCTCCATCTGGCAGGTGTCCGCCTCGGCGATCCTCTCGTCGACGCCCAGCACCTCTGTAAGAAACGTAACCAGGTCGCTGTGGCGATGTACCAGGGCGCCGGCCAGCTTCCGGGCCAGCGGTGTCAGGCAGATACCACGACCATCACTCCGCTCGATCATGCGAAGCTTCTCGAGTCCCTGCACCGCCCTGGTTACCGCCGGCATCCTCACCCCGAGCCGCTCGGCTATATCGGTAACCCTCACCTTGTCCAACTCCCCGGAAAGATTGAAGATGGTCTCGATATAATCCTCCTGGGCGGTGGACAGGATGTTCCCGGCCGTCGGCTTGTTTTCTTTTTCACCCGTCATTTTCTGATCCAATCAACCGGAAATCACTGGCCGGCCAGGGGCCTCCATAAATCGATGGGTTTTTCTGCATCGGTCTTGAAAGGAAGCTCAACCTTCCTCCCGGCTCCCGGAACGATCTCCGGGAAAGATCATTCTCTACAGACAGGCCCCCGCTGGCAAGAATGCAGGAGGCCTGTTCCTCGAACATCTTTTCTATATCCACCCCCCCGCCTGCTCGGTATATTCTCCGGGTAGATCTCCTGCACCCGCGCAGGGGAGGCTCTCGCCGGTCGAAAATAAGATCCTGCTCATGAAATATCCAATTCTGCCTCGAGCTCTCCTTCTTCTCGCCTTTTCGGCGCCAGCCTGGGCGGCTGAAAAAGACCCTGCCGCGATTATCGCGGCGCTGGAGAAAGGGAACGATACCGCCCGCCTGACCCGGGAGCTTGCGGAACTCGGACCAGGAGCCCTTGATACGATCAGGGAAAAGATCAGAACGGGCCCATCGCCTGTCACAAGCTTCCTTGAACAGGCCCGTAACAGCATTGTCGCCGAGCAGGTGTCAGTCGCTCTCAGAAAAGGCCTCGCGTCACAGCTCTCCTTTGACGGCCAGTATCATGAGCTCGGAAAGAACAGGGCCGAAAACATCGAGGCGCTATTCTACCTCCTCAACGACGAATCAAGCCCCCTGACGCTGCGTCTCACGAGCTGTCGGGCACTGGCGGACATTAGCGACAAGAGCATCCTTCCCCGGCTTCGTCAGCTCTATTGGGACCTGCTTCTGGACTCCCGGCTTCGCGAAGAGCTGGGCATCATCCTTGCGATATTCGGCGACACCCAGTCGGTTGAAAAGGAGTTGAGCAGGTACGAGCAATTTGCCAATCACCAGCGAAGCCTGGTCAGGCTGAGCGCCAATGTCCAACTTTCCAATATCTACTACCGGATCCGCGACTACGAGAAAGCCGTCGAGGCCTACGAGAAGATTATCGATCTTTCCGAAAGAATACTCAAAGCCGAGAGCCAGGCCGGCATCCCGAAAGGACTTCTGGATGCGCGGAAGGACCAGATCAACCTCCACTACTACAATGCCGCCTGCTCCAATTCCCTGAATGGATCCCTTGAACGCGCCAGGAAATACCTGCTGAAGGCTGTCCAGGGGAACCCCGAGCACTACGGCAACATCAACAAAGATGGTGACCTGCTCAAGCTGAGAAAAGATCCCGGCTTTCCCGCCTTCATGACGAAGCTCGGCCGGCTCTTTGAAGATGAGGAGCTCTAGGGCCTACGGCTCAACGCGGACCGCTACTCCTCCTGCTTGCCTCCGCGGCTCTCCCGTTCCTTCGCCCTCAGCTTCTCGAGAAAACCCTCCGGTATCTTCGGAAGGTTCCGCTTGCCGGGGGATGGATCTTTCCAGGCCCTGAAAGACCGGCTTCCGTCCTGCTTTCTTCCCCAGGAGCTTCCCAGCGGAACCCCCCTGAAAGCACATCCATGGACAAGCAGGCTCCCCTCCTGGGGCGCGGTATAGAGGCCGACAAATTCACCGGAATTCGACAGCTTGAAGCTCGTATGCCGATCGCGATTCAGACCATCGCAATAGAAGACCTCGTAGCCGCCGGGCTTGATAACAATATCGTCCCTGATAAGCCACTTTGCCTTCCTTCGCCTCTCATCGGAGAGATAGAGTCCTTTGAGAGAGAGGTCGCTGCCGGATTCGTTAAATATTTCTATGAACTCGCCCGGACCATCCGCCGCGCCTCCAGGCCGTGGACAAACCTCATTGATAAACAGCTTCGGAAGCACCGGCAACGCCAGCTTCAGATCCGGTGCTCCAAGAGGGTAGGAACGCTCCAGGCCATTCTCCGAGCTTGCCCGAAAATAATACTCGGTCCGGGGTCGATCCTCCTTATTCTCCAGGGTCAGCAGGTAACGATGCCTCTCCGGATCCCAGGACATCGCAACAGAGCGATAGTCCTCTTCGGTCACTGGTCGGTACATCAGCTCGAGTTCCGGCCGTTTTCCCCTGGACGATTCAGCCGGATTCTGAAACCTGAAGGTGATCAGCAGGTCCTTGTTGTTCTGGCGGATAACCGCGTGGGAGAAATAGGGGCTCGGGCACTCCCCCCTGCTCTCCCCCTCGGACACGAAAACCCAACCGCCAGCGGCCCCAGGCTCTTTTTTCTGCAGGATGTCCCGACCCTGGTACCCATTGAAGACAAAATCCGCGACCAGCAGCCCCCTGTCCGGAACACGTCTCCAGAGCACCAGCGACCCTCCTGCCATACGGCTCTTTCCCGCGGCCACGGACAGCTCGAGCCTGAAACTTCCTCCAGGCGCAAGCTGCTTCTGCCTCCCAAGGAGACCGGGGCTCAGGGAGAAGCCCTCAGAGAACCTGTAGCTCGCGAGGTCTACCGGCAGGTTCGAGCGATTGCTCAGCTCAATCCAGGGAGCGCCTGCGGATGGATTGAGCGACCAACCCGAAAAGAAAACAGGCTCCGCCGCGACTTTCCTGACCCGCCGGACCATCGCGCCAAGAGCCTGGGCTCTCCTGCGATGCCCGGACTTGAGTTGCCGAACCGAACGTTCCAGCGTGGCGGCCTCATCATAAGGCCAGATCGTCTGCCAATCCTCGAGAGAGGCAGCCACCCTGGCGGCGGCCTTGTCGACCAACACATCAAATCGAGCGGGGGACAACTCCTCCCGCAACATCGATTCCACACGCTGGAGATAGAGCTCTCGCAAAGCCGGCACCTTGAAGAAACGGGTAAAGAGCACCAGCCACGCGGCGCGCTTCGGGGTTCCGGGCCGCTGGCAGAGAGGAAAGAGTGCCCGCTCAAGCTCTCCGGGAGTAAGGTCCCGAAGCTCTTTTTCCAGATCACGAATCCCCCAGTCGCCGTTATGGTAGGCCTCTCTGAAAAGCTCCCACTTTCCATTGCGCGAATCTTTCAGCAGGAAAAAATCTTTCGGGTCGGGATCAAGCTCGCCTCGGATCGCCGCGAAGGCCAGCCGGTCTATGAATCTCTGCAGATAAAAGCGGCTCCTGAAGAAGCCCTCCATCTCTCCCGGATGAAGCCTGTTGACCTGCCTGACGAGTGCATTGACCGACAGGAGATCGCCGCTCTTGCCTACCCGGTCCGCTCGCAAATCCCAACTCGAACGCCAATGGTCATCACCTTTGAGGCGGCTCAACGGGCCTGTCTTGTCAAGCAGGACGCGCTTTCGAAATTTACTGTCAATCCTTTCGATGTCGTAGCGCAGACCGAAGAATCTGCCATTGATCAATACGATCACAGGTTCCGTAAGCCCAGCCGCAAGCCCGAGCGACTCAGCGGCCAGGGAGGTGAGACATTGCCGCATCCGGGTAAAATCGAACTCCTCGGCGCTGAGCAAGAGAACATCCCGCTTGCGAAAGACCCTGAAGCTGTCGCGAGCCATATCCACCACCAGGCTCTTATGTGCCAGCCACCTGCCCGGTCGAGCGTCAAAACCCAGCTCTACCGGGAAGCGCCCCTTCATATACAGAAGCTCAGCGGCAACCCGCCGCGCGGAGCCCTCGGGAGTCGCCATGTGCCGTAAATTCTCCTGGCTGATACGGAAATCATAGATCTTCGGGTCGCCCTCGCGATAAACGGCGGCCTTGAGAGCGAAGGGTTCGGAAAGAGGCCCCCTGGTCCCACTGATATCCTGCCCCTCTACCCGGTAGTAATAGGTCTCACCCGGTACCAGGTCACGATCGATAAGATACGGAGTTCTCAGAACCCGGTCATTCAATGAAGCGAAGGGACCGGACGCATCCTCTCCTCGATAAACATTGAAACCGGCAAGGGGAGCTGTACCCCAATCCCCGCCGCCCAGCGGCTGCCAGGCGAGGGTGCTGTGAAAGAGCCCCGACCGGCCCGAGAGAACCGGCTTTACCAGGGAAAGCTCCGCCGCAGCTCTCGCGGAAGCGGGCTCGACCCTGATCTTTGAAACCCGCGGTCCCCGGTCCCCGGTGATCGCCGTGAAGCGCAGGTCAAGCCAGCCATCAAAGACACCTACTCGAAAGACCCTCTGGAGAAGGTTGAAATCCCCGGCCTCATCGAAAATATCCAGGCCCTCGACAGCGACCTTCCCCTCCGCCTCGACATCGAAAACTCGAAGTCCCGCGGCAGCGACCTCAGTCTCCACCAGGTCGAGAGTCACCAGGTAGTCGCCCCTCTCGAGCTTGAAAACATACTTACTATCCCCTGTTCGCCACGAGACCGGCGCGCCGGACGGCCAGCCTCTTACGGTGCCAGCCTCGAGAGCTCCGGAGGTTCCTCCGATATAGCCGTAGCCGCGATTGACACTGAAGGGGAGGTCCGGCAAGCCCTTGTCTTCACCCTCGATCTTGCGCGAAGCGACAGCCCCACAACGCAGGGTAAGCGACTCACTCCAGACCGTATCCAGGCCCAGGAAGAACGAAGCCAGGAGGGTCAACAGAACCATGGCCCTGCCGCCCCTGCTGCGCCGAGGCATCGGATAAGAACTCCCAGGATCGCGCCCCGCTTGATTCACAACCATCCGATCTGCCCGCCCTGAAGACTCCAATCAGGAAGATGACCCCTTGCCAGCAGAGCCGGCCGGCTCTTTCTTCTCCGGAGAGGAATCAGGTTCGGAACCGAGACCCTCCCGCAGCAAATCCTGAAAAGCCTTGCGCTCATTTTCGTCCAATTTGCCATCGCCATTCTTGTCAAATCTCTCCATCACACCCTTAAGCCCGCCAGAGGAGGCGCCGCCTTCGTTCGAACCCGGCCCTGGCGTGGTTCCGGCTCCATTTCTGCCCCCGGTGCCGGCACCCGAAGATGTATCCGATTTGGCGCCATCAGCCTTGTCGTCCGCGCCTCTTCCAAAAGAAGAATCGAGCTTCTTCAGCTCCCTCTCCGCGATGCTCTTCGCCAGGCCGGCAGCCCACTCCTTGGAGATCTGGCCAGTGATCTCGAGAGAAGAAAAATAGACGGTGCTGTTGTTGGTAAAGATATTGAAGGAACCCGAATGAGGGATCTTTTCCGCGAGACGCGTAAGGGCCACGCTGTTTCTGTAGCCAAGAGCCTTGCTGTTCACCTTCCATTTAAGGGCGCTGTTTTCCATCGAGATCGAAAAACGAATCGTTCCCGGCCGGAGCAGAGAGCCAACCGGCTGGGACCAGATCTTCTCATCCCTGCGGCTATGCAGCCCGACGCCATGCTCTCCCGCCAGAAGCGCGAAGGAAGATTCCCTGAGATATCCGGGAAGAAAACCGGTCAGCGTTCTCGCCAGGCCTCCCAGGCGTCCCCCGCCCAGGATGTCACCGAGGGCGACCTCGGGCTTGTAGCCCATCCCCACCGCGAAATAATCCGCCGGAGGCTCTCCAGCATCGTTACTTTCACGCCAGGCATTGTAATTAAAAGTCCGGGGTGCGGTCACCCGGTCCTTCTCTTCCGTCCAGAGAGCCA
>CAJWMA010000238.1 GCA_913042995.1 uncultured bacterium
AGAAATAGCCGCCACCCCGCCCGCCCACCTGGTGGCCAGCGGTGAGCCGCCCAGGCCCCCGGCACGGAAGCCTCCACCGAGACGCCCGCCGGCGAGACCCGCCGCGCAGACCACTCCCGCCGACAGCTCCGCCATGGCGGAGGTCCGCCAGCTCATCTCAAAGGCCAACGCCTACTACACCAACGCCCGGCGGGACGAAAAAAAACGCGGCGACTTCAAGAAGGCCTACGAGACTCTTCGCTCCGCGCAGGACAAGCTCAGCCGGATGGCGTCGAGCGACGAGGTTCGCAAGACCCGGGCGCGGGTCGCAACCAGCATGCTTGACGTCAGCAAGTCACTCGGCTTCTTCGATTTCTGATTCGAGCAGCCAGTCGCCGGACTCGACCGCAAGCCCGCGCTCCTCGGCCTCCGGCCGGATAAAGTAGCACTGGGCCCGCAGCGAGGCCCCGTCATCGAGGAGAACGGAAACGGTCTTTCGCGTATAGAGATGGGGAGCGCCCTCGATGCGGTCGAGGATCTCGATGGCCAGCTCCCAGTCGCTGAAGCCAAGCACCTCGCCGCGCACAATCGAATCGCCCTCAACGATAAAGGGGTAGTCCCCCCTCGACCCCTCGGCCGCGAAGTGGTACATACAACCCCGGATGGAACCGCCCACCTGGCTCACGACCAGATGGTCCACCAGGGGACGAAACCGCCCGCCCGCTCTCAGCGTTCCGTAGACGAACACCCGGCGGGGCGCCTCCTCCGGAATCGATCCAGGACTTTCTTCTGAAGAACACATTGCACGGGTTATCTTACTTCCAATGAAAAACATTGCCGGAAAATCATGCATCCTCACAGGAGCCTCACGTGGAATCGGCCGGGCCATAGCCCTGCGGCTAGCGGCCGAGGAAGTGCTCGTTACCGCCATCGCCCGGGATGAGCAGGCGCTGGGAGAGCTCTGCGCTGAGAATCCCGGAATCCACGCGGCTCCCTGCGATATCACCGACGAAGACGGCGTAAAAAGAATCACCACCGAACATGTCGAACGCCACGGAGGCCTCGACATCCTCATCAACAACGCCGGCATGGGCACCTTCGGCCCACTCGAGGAGGTCTCCTATCGTGATTTCCTCAGGACCATGGAGGTCAACGCAGGGGGAACCTATCTCTGCATGCAGGCGGCCCTGCCGCACATGAAGGCCGCCGGAGATGGCGACATCATCAACATATCCAGCGTGGTCGGCCTCAAGGGCTATCCGGACCAGGCAGCCTACGGCGCCAGCAAACACGCAGTGATGGGGCTGACCCGGAGCATCGCCGCCGAGGCGGCTCCGGCCGGTGTCCGGGTACGGGCGATCTGTCCTGGAGGAGTGGACACCGACCTCATCCGCCAGGCAAGACCGGATCTCGACCCGGGCACGCTCATCCAGACCGATGATGTTGCAGAGGCGCTCATCTTCATGCTGAAGATGAGCGAGACCGGCATCACCGACTTTCTGCCTATCCGCAGAAAAGGAAGCGAACCCCAGCTCTGAGCCGATGTCTCAGTAACGATAGAACGTCGGCTTGAAGGGACCCTCGACCGGCAGATCGAGATACTCCGACTGCTCGGCGGTGAGCTCCGTCAGCTTCACCCCGAGCTTTTCGAGATGGAGTCTCGCAACCTCCTCGTCAAGCTTCTTCGGAAGCATGTGGACGCCCAGCGGGTAATCTTCAGGCGTCTGCCAGATGGCTATCTGCGCCAGCACCTGGTTGGTGAAGGAGTTCGACATGACGAAGGATGGGTGTCCCGTGGCGCAACCCAGGTTCACCAGCCGGCCGGAGGCCAGCAGGATCAGGCCGCGACCATCTTCAAAGACGTAGCGGTCAACCTGGGGCTTGATCTCCACGCGCTCAACACCCTCTCGCTTCTCGAGCCAATCGACATCAATCTCGGTATCGAAGTGGCCGATATTGCAGATGATCGCGTCGTTCTTCATCTTCAGCATATGCTCACCGGTGATCACATCGCAGCAGCCGGTGGCGGTGACAAAGATATCACCCTCGACGGCGGCCTCTTTCATGGTGACAACCTCGTAGCCCTCCATGGAGGCCTGCAGGGCGCAGATCGGATCGATCTCGGTGACAATGACGCGCGCGCCGAACCCCTGCATGGACTGCGCGCAGCCCTTGCCGACGTCTCCATAGCCGCAGACGACGACAACCTTGCCCGAAACCATGATGTCGGTGGCGCGCTTGATTCCATCGGCCAGGGACTCCCGGCAGCCGTAGAGGTTGTCGAACTTGCTCTTGGTCACCGAGTCGTTGACGTTGATCGCCGGAATCTTCAGCTCTCCGCGCTCGAGCATCTGGTAGAGGCGATGGACCCCCGTGGTGGTCTCCTCGGTCAGCCCGCGAATATCTGCCATGTACTGGGGATACTCTTTGTGAACGAGGACGGTCAGGTCGCCGCCATCATCGAGAATCATGTTCAGGGGTTTTCCATCCGGGAAAACAAGCGTCTGCTCGATACACCAATTATATTCTTCTTCCGTCTCTCCCTTCCAGGCGTAGACCGGAACCCCGGCCCTGGCCATCGCCGCGGCAGCGTGGTCCTGGGTGCTGTAGATATTACAGCTCGACCAGGTGACCTCGGCGCCCAGCTCGATGAGGGTTTCGATGAGAACCGCCGTCTGGATCGTCATGTGCAGGCAGCCGGCAATGCGAGCGCCGGTGAGAGGCTTCTCTTCCCCGTATTTTTTCCGCAGAGACATGAGGCCGGGCATCTCGCGCTCAGCAAGCTCAATCTCTTTCCTTCCCCAATCTGCCAGTTCAATATCCGCGACCTTGTAGGCCGGCTTCTCAGCTGTAGACAAGTCAGTAGCTCCGTTTTCGATGTTATCGTTCGTTTCGCTCATCAGACCAACCCTCCGTTCCCGGAGGCCTCCTGCATATCTATTTTCGTTTACAAGCCATTACAAAAACTCCGGGACGCCGCCTGTTGCCGGGCAGCTCCCGTTCCGATTCAATTTCAAAACCCGCCAGCTCCAGCCATCCACTGAGCTCGTCCCGATCGAATCCGAGCCAGAGGTCTCCAAGCTTCTCCCGGTGAAACTCGAACTCATGGGACTCGTAGTCGGCCAGCAGAAAGCGTCCTTCGGCGGCGAGACCGCGGTAAACCTCCCGAAGCGCGGCCTGGGGATTGGCCACATGGTGGAGCACCATGTTCGCCACCATGGCATCCGCCTCTCCATCGCCAAGCGGGAGGTGCTCCAGGCTACCGAGGCGAAGCTCGACCTCGAGATCACCCTCATCCTCGGCGCGTCGGCGCGCGACATCCATCATCTCGCGGGCCCCATCGATACCGATGACACGTCGCGCCGCGCGCGCCAGGAGCGGCAGCAGCCTTCCAGTTCCAGTGCCGAGATCGACGACGGTACCAGGCTCTCCATTGTTTTCTCCAAGCAACTCCACGATGACCGAATGATGCCCGGCTGGACCTTCGATCTCGTCACGCTGGGAATCGGCTCGCTCCGCCACCGAGCTGAAGAACTGCTCGGCCTGCTTGCGACGGCGGCCCAGGCAGGCCTTGATGCCTCGATCATCCGCTCCGGCCAGGGGAAGCGGATTGGCGGAGAGCTCATCGGCGAAGCTCGGAAGGAAGCCAGACCGGGTTTCACCTTCCCAGAGTCCAGTCAGCCCATAGTAGACCCAGGTACCCTGGCGCCGTGGGCGAACAAGGCCCGCATCCGACAGGATACGCAGATGCCGCGACACCCGGCTCTGTCCCATGGCAAGGATCGCGACCAGCTCGTTGACATTGTAGGTCCCGGTCATCAGGATCCTGAGGATCCGGAGGCGTGTTTCATCCGCCAGGGCCTTGACGGTGGATAGACAGCTTTGCATGGCCTTACTATATCAGGATATCTTGATATAGTAATAATAAAATGGGGGAGCTCAATCGGAGCCGGGCTCGAGCGGGACGGGCCGCTCCCCTGGCCCAAGGGGCGCGAGGGAGGGCTCATCGAGGGCAAGAAGCCTCTCGATGAGCTCGAGGAAGAAATAATCGCCCCACATCACCGCGCCTCCAACGCCCCAGCCTCTCGGGCGATGGTAGACACCACCCACCAGGAGCCCTTCTTCGCCCTCATGTTTTGGACCAAGGTATTCGTCACTGGTAAGGGTCGCGCCAACGGTCAGAGCCGTTCGAAGATAATCCCCCGCTGTGGCCGCGCCGGGGTCCAGCTCAGCGAGCAGCAACATTCCGCAACCGGCGATGGCCGCCGCCGAGGAGTCACGCGGCTCATCGGGGATGCCCGGAGCCCCGTAATCCCAATACGGAACGCAATCCCCGGGCGTATTCAAAAGATAGTAGCCGGCGCAGAGATGGGCGGTCTCGAGAAAGGCCTTGTCGCCGGTCGCCCCGTAGGCGTAGGCGTAACCATAGAGAGCCCAGGCAAGGCCCCGTGCCCAGCAGGTAAACGGCGAGTAGCCCTGCTGCGTCGAAAGGCAGCGAAACTCGCCTCGCCCCGCCTCGGTGTTGAAGATCGCCTCATGGGCGACGCTGCCGTCCTCATCGCCAAGCCCCTCCCCCACACGGCGCACCAGGTAGCGCGCAGATGTGCGGGAGTGCTCGATCGCCCTTTCACCCACCCGCGGATCAGCGCCGTTGGCGGCGGCCCAGAACAGCAGGCGCACGTTCATCATGATGTCGATAAAGAGGGACTGGGGCCCGTTGAAAGAATAGATGAAGCCCTCGTCGGTCGCCCCGTTCCAGCGCTCGCTCTGCACCGTGGCCGCGGTGACGATGGTTTCCACCAGCTCCGCCCGGGCGGGATCGTCCCCATCAAGCTGCTCGATCCAGCGCCCGTAGGAGCTGAGAAAGATAAAGCCCAGGTCGTGAACATCTCGATCGAGACGCCGCGGAAACAGCGACAGTGAATGCTCACGGGCCTTCCCCTCCCAGAAATCATCCTTCAGCAGCTTGTGAAGCAGCCACATCTGGCCGGCGTAGAATCCCGGCGTCCAGTCGGTCCACATCTCAGGCTGGCGATACCAGGCGCCTCCCTCGGTCCAGATCGGAGCCGGCCTGTCGGGCCCCCAGCTCTCGGCGGTGCGCCTGAGCGAGACATCGCAGAGCTTGAGCACATCGAAGAGGTGCTGACGCAATGAAGGGGGAAGCTCCCCGGCTGGTAAATTCTCTTTATTCACGAGCACCATAGTAGTTGACCACCGGACAAATTCAATCTGAACAGGCGCTCCTTTACAGACAGTGAAATTGACTTTTTGCCCTCGCCGACACACGATGTAGACCCTGCGAGGAACCAGGGACCCGCTCCCTGCATTGATTCAGTTACACAGAGAACCAACCCAAACAACACGGGACACTGTAACCATGAAAAAGCTCTCGATCGTCTGCCTCTTCGCCGCCACGTTTCTCTTTGCAGGCCTGAGCCTGCTCGACAGCCACCTTGACGATGGCAAGGCGCTTGCGGCCGCAAAGGCTGTTCCCCAGTGGATCTGGCTTGGAAATCCGTCCGACAGCAACGAAACGATCTATTTCCGGCACACCTTCGAGCTCTCCTCGGTACCCGAATCGGTAACCGTCGCCGGCAGCTGCGACAACTCCATGCGGGTCTACATCAATGGCAAGAAGGCTGTCTCCTCAAACGAATGGTCAACACCTGTGCGAGCGGAGATCGCGAAGAGCCTGGTGAAAGGAAAGAACGTCATCGCCGTTGAAGCGGTCAACGCCGG
>CAJWMA010000239.1 GCA_913042995.1 uncultured bacterium
AATTCGAGTGCGAGGGTGGCGGAACTGGCAGACGCGCAGGATTTAGGATCCTGTCTCTTCGGAGGTGGGGGTTCAAGTCCCCCCTCTCGCACCATTTTTTTTCCCGCTCGCGGAGCGCTAACGCTCCGCTCGTCCCTTGCCCCGGCTGAGCTCCTGGTAGCGGCCCGGCACCAGGTTCTCGAAGGTCTCCGTGAGGCCATCGGCCCAGCGCACCTTGGCCTGGACTCCTCCGCCCTGCGCCCCGCCAAGACCGAAGACCACCCTGGAGTCATTGGCCGCCAGGTAGCTGGCCGCGCTACGCACCTCCGCGACCCGGGTCCGCCCACCGGCCGTCAGTTCGACCCGGCTCCCGTAGGCATCCCGGTTGCAGGCCCCGCCTCCCCTGAGCACCAGGCCGACCCAGGATTTCTTTCCGTTCTCGACCGTGTTGTTCCTGAGCAGAACACCGCGCTGCGCAAGGTTCACGATGTAGGCATCGAGGTCCCCATCGTTGTCAAAATCACCGAAGGCCGCGCCTCTTCCCACAAATCGTTTCGAGAACCAGGCACCGGATCGAGCCGAGACATCCTTGAAACGTCCGCGGCCATCGTTCTCCAGCAACTGGTCGGGCTGTTCGTAGCTCAGGTTCTTGCCGGGCTGGAGCTCTGCGATAAGCTGAACAATATGTCCGCGAGTGACATAGATGTCGAGATCCCCATCGAGGTCGTAATCAAAGAGTTTCGTCCCGAATCCCAGGGGCTTGTAGGTCGCCTCGACAAGCCCGGCCTTGTAGGTTCCATCGAAGAAGAAACCATCTCCCTCACCCCTGTAGAGCGTGTCGGTCTCTTCAGCGTAGTTGGTCATGAAATAGTCCACATGGCCGTCTCCATCGACATCTCCGCCGTCAATGCCCATGCAGGCTTCGCTGCGGGCGTGGGAGTTGAGAGCGACTCCGGCCTCGAGAGCGGCATCCTCAAAGCGGCCCTTGCCAATGTTGCGCCAGAGAAAATTCGGCACCGAATCATTGGCGACCAGGAAGTCGACATCGCCATCCCCATCGTAGTCGGTAGGAAGAACCCCCAGCCCCTTCGCCATGATCCTCCCGGTCCGGGTCACTCCAGCGGATTTCGAGACATCCTCGAACTTTCCACCGCCCCGGTTGATGAAGAGCGAATCAGGAGCTCCATCGTATTTGTTCGGATGGCAATAGGACGGCAGCCTCCGTGAATTACCCGTGCAGGCCTTGTGAACCAGGGTGTCGTAGATCAGGTAATTGGTGACAAAGAGATCCAGCAGTCCATCTCCGTTGACATCCGCAAAGGCCGCGCTCGCGCTCCAATACGGGCACTCGACTCCGGCCTCGCGAGAAATGTCGGTGAAGGTTCCATCCGCGTTGTTTCGGTAGAGGGTATTGCGACCGAAATTGGTCACGTAGAGATCCTGGTCTCCATCGTTATCGATATCCCCAACGGCCGCGCCAGCGCCATATCCCCGATCAGCGACTCCCGCCGAAACGCTCACATCCGTAAACTTCCCATCGGCTCCCTGGCGGTAGAGAACATTGGCCTGCGCGCCCGCCTTGCCGGCCCCGGCGGAGTCTCCGTGCCCCTGGACCAGGTAGAGATCCAGCAGGCCATCTCCATCGTAGTCGAACCACGCCGCCCCGCCGATCATCGACTCGGGTAGCAGCTTCTTGCCCACGGCGCCATTGACGTGCAGAAAAGAGATTTTTTTCTCCTCTGTCACATCCACGAAAGCATCCGCCGCCTCGCCGTCCGCAAACGGGTAAAAAGCGCCTGAAACGGCAAAAAGCGTCAATGCTACCCGCAAAGAGGCGGCCTTGCCCTTCAGCTGAGATAAACGGAACATGCTGATACCAGACTCTGCTTTGACTTCCGGGACCCCGGGTTCTAAATTTCCCTGTCCGGCGCCGCGGCCGAAACCGCGCTCCCCTTCAACAGGTGACGTCTTGATTCTACCAATTTCCCATTCAACTGCCACCACCAGAGCCCCTGGCCTGGCCATTACCGCTGTGCTGGTAATCCTGACCTTTTGCGGCTGCAACCCCGACCCGGGACCAGGCGCCGGGAATTCTCCCGGCGCGCAGGGAGCCGCCCCGGGCGGCACCATGGAACACGCCAGGATGCTGGTCGATTCCGGCAGGGCGAGGGAAAGTATCGCGAGCCTCAAACAGCTCGGCGACAAGACCGGCCCCGAGGCCCACACGATCCTGGCCCGGGCCTACCACCAGACCAGGCGCTGGAACCTTTCTATCAAATCGTCCGAGGCCGCCCTGGCGACCCGCCCGAATGACACGGACCTGCTCTACCTGAAGGCCGACAGCCTGCGAAACATAGAGGAACCCCAGGCTGCCAGGCAGCTCCTGGAGGCGGTCCTGAAGCGAGCCCCGGACCATTGGGAAGCCAAGCTCTCTCTCGGACGCATCCTCCAGAGAATGACCAGTCCGGACAAAGCGATCGAGCTGTTCGAATCCTACCTCCAGGAGGCTCCAGCCAACCATTACCTCGCGGAAGAGGCCCGGCTGGAATACGGCAGAGCCCTGCGCTCGGTAAGGCGGCACCAGGACGCGGCGGACCAGTTCGCTGTCCTGCTCGAGAGAGAGCCCAGCAACAACATCTACTATTCCGAGCTCTCCAGCACGCTCTACAGGATGCGCCTGCGGCCGCAGGCAAAACTACTGGAGGAAATCTACAGGGTATTCTCCGAGCAGGCTTTCGAAGAGCATGTTGAAAAGGGGCTCTTTTCCAGCGGGCGCGATGGAGTCGCGATGGGCCAGCGCGCCTGGAACAGGCGCAACCAGAAGCGCTTCCTCGAATCCTTCGCCGCCTACGAAGAGGCCCTGGCGCTCAACCCGGCGGATCCGAGAATCAAGATCTACTTCGCGGACCTGTGCCTCAAATTCGAGCGCCACCAGCAGGCCCTCGAGATCATCGAAAACGGGATCCGGAGCCCGCGCGGGCCGCTCTCTGGACTCTTCGCCTCGATGGGAAAGATTCACCTTTTCGCCGGACGCGACCAACAGGCCGCCGCGGCGCTCAAGCAGGCCATCGAGGCCCTGCGCCAGGAAGGAAACCTGGGAGGCTACAACAGGGGGCAGGCCGATGGGCTCGCCCTCTACAACAACCTGGCCGAGGCGTTCATCAACCTGGAAGACTACGCTGGAGCGGGCAGGGTTCTTGCCGCCACGCGCAAGGCCGGAGCGGAAAACGCGCGGCATCTCTACCTGGCGGGTAGGCTGTCGCTTCAAAGCGGCCAGGCAGCAACCGCACTCGCCTATTTCGAAAAGGCCCTCCGAATTGGAGACAACCAGAAGCGAGCCCTTGCCCCCTGGAAGGCGGCGGCCCTCGCCCGGGGAGGAAAAACGACCGAGGCTCTTTCCATTCTGCTAAATCCCGAAACGTACCCGGCTGATGCGGAGCTCCTTGATATCGTCCTGGCGACCCTGCCCCCGAAACACCCCGACCGTGAAAAGCTGGAGAGCCTCAAGGCCCGCAGCCAGCTGGCCGCCCGGCACATCTCAGATCTCCAGGGGAAACTCCAGGAGTTCAAACTTCGCGATGCCGGCTGCGCCAGGATCCTCTCCGAACTCGGCGACATCTATGAGAAACAAGACAACCCCGCGGCCCTTGATTACTACTTCCTGGCAAGCGACATCGACTCCTCAAAGCCCGCTGTGCTGAGAAGGCTCCTGAAAGAGCTCGAAGAAAAGCGGCATTATTTTACCCGCATGCGGCTGCTGAGAAGGCTGAAGGATGCCGCGCCGGCCGACCTCCAGGCTCTTGCCGGCCTCTCGAGCATGTATCTTGACCTGCATATCCGCCTCAGCGAAGCTCGCGATATGGCGCTTCGTTGCCTTGAGGCCCGTCCGGATCCGGACTCGCATCTCCTTGCCTCCCGCGCCTCCCTCCTGCAGGGAGACAGAAAAGAGGCGCGCCGGCTGATCGAGAAAGGTCTCGAGCTCGCGCCTGGAAACGACCGCCTGAAGAAGGCTCTCGAAGAGGCCGTGGACAGGTAAGAGGCTCGCCTCGATGCGAGGGAAATTGTCGCCTTGCCCCTGCTGGCATCTCTGCTACGATAGCGGGCCGCGTGACTCGGAAAGAAGAAGAAGAAGAAGAAGAAGAAGACTGCTGAGTGCTCTCCTTGAGCCATCCGCACGACCCACCGACAGGTCATTTCCCGTAAATCTCAGTCCCCACACAACGGTACCAACCATGAGAACCTCTCCCCTTGCAACGCTATTGATCTGGCTCGGATTCATGTCGGCAGCCTCCCTCGCCGCGGCAGATGAACGCATTTCAGCTCTCTTCCTCGGCGACAATGGACACCATCGTCCTCTCGAACGGGCCAGGCAGTTGATCCCCGTTCTCAAGCCCCGAGGAATCGATATTGAGTACACCGACCGGGTCGAAGACCTCAACGCCGACAAGCTGGCCTCCTACGATTGCCTGATCGTCTACGCCAACATTGGAAAGATTACCCGGGCCCAGGAAAAGGCTCTCCTTGACTTCGTTGAGGAAGGAAAGGGCTTCGTCCCCCTGCACTGCGCGTCCTATTGCTTTCTCAACTCGCCGAAATACATCGCGCTGGTAGGCGCCCAGTTCAAGCGGCACGGAGGCGAGGTCTTCCGCGTCGACAACATCCAGCCGAAGCATCCGGTCATGGAAGGCTACCAGGGCTTCGAGAGCTGGGACGAGACCTATGTACACGCCCATCACAACGAGAAAAACCGCACCGTTCTCGAAACCCGCAAGGAAGGAAAAACGAACGAACCCTGGACCTGGGTTCGAACCCACGGCCGCGGAAGAATCTTCTACACCGCCTGGGGACACGACCATCGCACCTGGGAGCATCCGGGCTTCCATGAGCTTGTGGAGAGAGGCATACGCTGGAGTACGGGCGAGGATAAGTTCTCCCTGTCTCATAAGCGCAAGCCGCACAGCGGGCTGAAACCCTTCGATTTCAAGAGCGCCAAGCTTCCCAACTACCTGCCCAACAGGCGCTGGGGAACTCTCGGACAGGATCTCAACCGGATGCAGAAGCCGGTTTCCCCTGCCCGCTCACAGAAACACATGGTGCTTCCGAAAGGGTTCGAAGCGAGACTCTTCGCGGCGGAACCGGACATCACCAAGCCGATCACCATGACCTGGGACACGCGGGGAAGGCTCTGGATCAGCGAGACGACGGACTATCCCAACGAGATCAAGCCCGAGGGCAAAGGGGAAGACCGGATCAGGATCTGCGAAGATACAGATGGAGACGGCCGGGCAGACAAGTTCACCGTCTTCGCCGACAAGCTGAGCATCCCGACGAGCCTCTGCTTCGCCGGAGGAGGCCTCCTTGTCCACCAGGCGCCCCACACCCTCTTCCTGCGCGACACAGATGGCGATGACAGGGCCGATGAACGAAAGGTTCTCTTCAGCGGCTGGTCTACAGGCGACACCCACGCGGGGCCGAGCAATATGCACTGGGGCTTCGACAATTGGATCTGGGGAATCGTCGGCTACTCTGGCTTCAACGGAAAAATAGGGGCCGAACAGCAGCGCTTCTCCACTGGCTTCTACCGGTTCAAGCCGGATGGATCGAGAGGCGAGTTCATTCGCAACACCAACAACAACTCCTGGGGCGTGAGCTTCAGCGAGGAGGGTGTCGTCTTCGGCTCGACCGCCAACCGGAACCCGAGTGTCTATATGCCGATGGCCAA
>CAJWMA010000240.1 GCA_913042995.1 uncultured bacterium
AAGAAGGCTCCCCCGGTGCTTTCCTGGCTGGTCGGAGAGATGAAATCACGCTACACCCTGCTCGGAGACGTCAGGGTCCGGAACATCGTCGAGTACAACAAGCTCGGCAAGAAAAAGATCTTCGAGCGCCTGAAGGAGGCGAAGCGCAGCAACGAGGAGGCGGAGGCCGAGAAGGAGAAGCTGCCCTACATCGTCCTGGTCATCGACGAGCTCGCAGATCTCATGATGGCCGCGGGCAAGGATGTCGAAGGTCACATAACCCGCCTGACCCAGCTGTCGCGAGCCGTCGGCATCCACCTGATCGTGGCGACCCAGCGCCCCTCGGTCAATGTCATCACCGGCCTGATCAAGAGCAACATGCCCACCCGGATCTCCTTCAAGGTCACCCAGAAGATCGACTCGCGGACCATCCTCGACGACAAGGGCGCCGACAAGTTGATCGGTAACGGAGACATGCTCTACAAGGATACGAACTCCGAGGCGCTGCTTCGTACACAGGGATCCTACCTTACCGACAAGGAGATCAACCGGGTGATCGACCATGTTGTCGAACAGGGCGAACAGGAATTCGACGAGAGCCTCACCAAGTGCAGCATCGATGGAATCACCGAGGAGGACAGCGCCGATGAGCTCTACGAGGAGGCGGTCAAGGTGGTCCTCGAGAAACAGCGCGGGTCCACCACCCTGCTGCAGAGAAGCTTCTCGATCGGCTACAGCCGGGCATCGAGACTCATCGAGGCGATGGAGGTGCAGGGACTGGTTGGTCCGCACACCGGCTGCAAGGCCCGCGAGGTCTACTACAGCTGGGAAGAATACCAGGCCGGAAAAGAGAAGGCCCTCGGAGACGCCCGGGAGACGGAAGAAGAGCCTGGAGAGAGCGCCGAGGTCGACATTCCCTTAGAGTCTCCGGAGGAAATATCGGACAATGAACCGTCCCTCGAAGACTCCGATGACTTCGAGGAAGACGAACCGAACCAGGAAGCTTCCGAAGAAACCACCGAGCTGGATGACGATCAGTAAACCCACCGAGCCCGCCCCCAGCGCCGGCGAAGAAACCGACGACCACGAAAACGAGATCCGGGTCAACATGGTCAGCCTCGGCTGCCCGAAAAACCTCGTCGACTCCGAGATGATCCTCGGCAAGCTCGGCCAGGAGGGCTTCGTCCTCACCCCCGACGCGGTTGAGGCCGATGTCATCGTCGTCAACACCTGCGGCTTTGTCGAATCGGCCAAGGAAGAGTCCGTCAACACGATCCTCGAGGCCTGCGAGCTCAAGCAGGAGTCCGAGACCGAGAAAAAAGTCGTCGTCACAGGCTGCCTGGGACAGCGCTACGGAGAGGAGCTGAGCGTCGAGATCCCCGAGCTCGATGCCATCGTCGGCCTGGGCGAGTACGACAGCCTCGGCACCGCGCTGAAGGGGCTCTTCGGAAAAACCGATGGCGGACTCCACCTCCAGGTCAGCGACCCCGACAAGGCCTGCAACGCCGAGGTCGGACGCTTCCGCCTGACCCCGGCTCACTACGGCTACCTGCGCATCTCCGAGGGCTGCGACAATCCCTGCACCTTCTGCTCCATCCCCGCGATCCGGGGCCGCTTTCGCTCCAAGTCCATCGAGATGCTCGAGGCCGAAGCCCGGGAACTGGTCGCGAGCGGCGCGAGTGAGCTGGTGCTGATCTCCCAGGACACGACCTCCTACGGCGTCGATATCGATGGCCGCTTCCAGCTTGCCGAGCTGCTCCGCAGGCTCGCCGCCGTCGACGGGGTCGAGTGGATCCGCCTGCTCTACGCCTACCCGGCCTACCTGACCGACGAGATGATCGAGGCCATCGCCGAATTACCCGAGGTGCTCAACTACATCGACATCCCGCTGCAGCACATCTCCGACAACATGCTGCGCCACATGGGACGGCGAATGATGGAGACGAAGACCCGCGCCCTCCTCGACCGGATGCGCGACCGGATCCCCGCCCTGATGCTGCGAACCACCTTCATCGTAGGCTTCCCGGGCGAAGATGACCGGGAGTTTGGAATCCTGCGCGATTTCATACGCGATTTCGAATTCGAGCGCCTGGGCGTCTTCCCCTACTCAAAAGAGGAGGGTACGCCCTCGGCAGGATTCGAAGACGCGATTCCCCAGGAGCTCATCGATGCGCGCCTCGAAGAGCTGATGCTCCTGCAGCAGGAGATCGCCTTCAGACACAATCGGAAGAGAGTCGGCGAGCTCGCCGAGGTGATCGTCGATTCTCCCGAAGAAGAACACGACGACCCCGCCGGCGGCGCTCCCTTCAAGGCCGCCATCTCCCGCAGCTACGGCGAGAGCCCCGAGATTGACCCGGTGGTCCTCATCACGCCGCCCGGCGGCGAGCCCTGTGACGAGGAATCCCCGGCCGCGATGCCCGAGGGAGTTCTCGAGCTCTCCTGCGAAACTCCGGCGCCGGCCTCTCCCCTTGCCGGCGAACGCAGGACAGTGGAAATCATTGGGAGCAGGGGATACGATCTCATCGCAACCATAGCTGGAAGCGGAGATCATGAACGAAAAAACTCAGGCGGCTGAAACAAGGTTCGCGAATCTACCGAACCAGATAACCGTAGCCCGCCTGGCGCTGTCATTCGTTTTCTTCATCCTGCTGGGAGTTGTCGGGTACGAGACCTCTCCTGAGACCAGACAGGCCATCCTGAACTGGTCCACCGCGCTCTTCATGCTGGCCATGTTTACGGACTTTCTCGATGGCTACCTCGCCCGCAAATGGAACATCGAGTCCACCTTCGGCCGCATCGCTGATCCCTTTGTCGACAAGATCGTGATCTGCGGCAGCTTCATCATGCTGACGACAGTCTCTGATTTCGTGCAGCCCTGGTACCCGCTGGTGATTCTCTTCCGTGAGTTCCTGGTCTCAGGTCTGCGCAGCTATATCGAGTCCGCCGGGGTGGCCTTCGGCGCCGCCTGGGCGGGCAAGGTCAAGCTGGCGATCCAGGGCCTGACCATCCCGTCTCTGCTCTTTTACGAGGCGAACTTCATTGTCATCACCAATGGAGGCAGCCAGGAGAATGAAAGCCCCAGCCTGCCATTGCTGGGCGATGTGACCTGGCTGGCCGAACCGCTGAAATGGCTGACCATCGCCCTGCTGGCCGCCACCCTGATCTCGACCTTCTATTCCTGCCTAGTCTACCTGCGCAAGGCCGCCACCGTCCTGCGAAGCTGAGGGCGGCGGGGGAATCACGGTTTTTCTGTCTCGTCGATCCACAGGCACTATACTTGATAGAGCGAGTGAGCACGTCCATCCCCCCCACCTGAGCCAGGAAAGAAATCGTGGCGCATCCAGCCGGAGCCAGAGGAAGAAGGCCGTCACCTGGCGGAGCCAGGTCCCAGGAAAGGGATCATGGACGCCCCCCGAACGGGGCGCGGCAACCCCCGCCCCGCTCGGGTCTCAGCATCCCCATCGCGCTGAAATTTACGGCGCTGATCGCCGTGCTGGTCATAGCGGCGATGGCCTGGCAGGCGAAGATCGCCATCGAAAAGGGCGTTGAGCACCTCGAAGCCGAGATCAACGACAATGGTATAGCGCAGGCCGTGGCTGTCGCGGGCCTCATCTCTCCGGACTCCATCACCAACGTGAACATCGAGGAGCAGAAAAAACTCAACCAGCTCCTCGGCGCCTACAGCCGCAACGCCAGGCTCCTGGACATCGTCATCATGAATCGTGGTGAGCAGATCGTCGCCTCCGTCAGGGGCTCAAACCGGCGATCTGTGGAAGAGAAGAAGGTGGCCTATCCCAAGGCCGAACAGGCGGGGGTAGAAATCAGCGAATTCGAAGACGGTCGTATTCCCGTTCGCAGCTTCTCCGCCGGCATAGGCGTCGCCGGGAAGGTTGAGGTGCTCGTCTCCGTCAAGTCGATCCGCGAGTCTCACGAGGATCTCTCGAAATCACTCACGCGGGTATCGGTCATCGCCTCGATCGGCGGAGCCTTCGCCGCCTTCCTGCTGGCGACCTTCCTCACCAGGCCCATCCGGACTCTCATGCGGGACCTGCGCCAGGTAAGCCTGGGAGATCTCCGGCACCAGTCCCGCGTCACCTCCGGCGATGAGCTCGGCAACCTGGCGAGGACCTTCAACCAGATGACAAGGAGCCTGCACACGGCCCAGGCCGCCAAGCTTTCACAAAAGGCGCTTGAACACGAGCTCTCTCTCGCCACCAGCATCCAGGGCGGCCTGCTCCCCTCCGAGCTGCCGGAGATTCCCGGGCTCGACCTGGCCGCCTTCTATCTCTCGGCCAAGGAGGTGGGAGGAGATTACTACGACTTCCTCCAGGTTGACGACCATACGATCGGGATGGTGGTGGCGGACGTCTCGGGCAAAGGCATTCCCGGCTCGCTGGTCATGACCATGACCCGCAGCATGCTCCACATGGCCGCAAGGGACAACCAGTCGCCGCAGCAAACCATCATCGAGGTCAACAACTGCCTCGCTCCCGATATGAACCCGGGCATGTTCGTCACCATGGCCTACCTGGTGCTCGACACCAGAACGCGGGAGATTCGACTGGTTCGCGCCGGGCACAACGCCCCGCTGCTCTACAGCGCCAGGCACGGCCAGGTGATCGACCTCCACCCCAAGGGCATCGCCATCGGCCTCGATCGCGAGGGGCCGCTCTTCTCCTCCCAGCTGGAAACCCAGAAATTCACCCTCCAGCCCGGCGACATCCTTGTCCTCTACACCGACGGAATCGTCGAGGGAAAAGACCCGAGCGGAAACGATTTCGGAGATGACCGTCTCCACCAGCTCATCGCCGAGACCAGGGAGCTCAGCGCCCAGGAAATCCTCAACACCATCCTGCAGGATCTCCAGGCTCACCAGAAAAGCGCGGAGCAATCGGACGATATCACCCTGATGGTGCTGAAATCCTGCTGATAGAAGGCTTTTCGCCGGGCGGCAGGTGGTCTGATAAGACTCCCAGGGGCTCATTTGACGGTATCTTGCCTCCATCCTAAACTTTGATGGGTCGTTTGGGACGACCTGTCGGGACTGAAATAGAAGACTGAGACTCGGGGAACGCGGCTGGGTTCGGGGGGAAAGCCGAGTAGTACCATGCGATTAGAATTCTCGCAGAAGCTTCAGCAACAGCAAGTTCTGGCGCCGCAGATGATCCTCTCGATGGACATCCTGCTGCTGCCCACGCTGGACCTCGAGCAGCGAATCCAGAAGGAGTTCAGCGAGAACCCGGCCCTCGAGCTGGTTGAGCAGACGCCGCCTGAACAGCCGGCCGCCAGCGCCGAGGGAGAGAATGCCGGGCTGGAGCGTCCTCTGCACGAGAGGCTCCGCGAGTCGGGCAGCTGGTCCATTGACGATAGCCGGCCCCGCAAAACCTCCAGCTTTTCGAGCGATGCAAAGCACGCCGCGCTGCAGAACACACCAGACAAGCCCGCCGGCCTGAAGGAGTCGCTCACCGAGCAGCTGCGGCTCAAGAACATTTCCGCTCGCATCCGGGAGATCGGCGAGGACATCATCAGCAGCCTCGACAGCCGGGGCTACCTGGGCTGCGAACCAGACGAGCTTGGCGACTGGATCGAGGGGATGCCGGCCGCCGAAGAGATCCGGCAGGCCTTTGAAGCTGTTCGCGGGCTCGAGCCCGCCGGCATCGCCGCCACCGACC
>CAJWMA010000241.1 GCA_913042995.1 uncultured bacterium
CAGCGGGGTTGTATACCTCTTCTTTATCTATATAGGCGTTTGTAACGGCAGCTGGAACACGAACCGGATCGAGATCGTCGGCCTCTACTGGCACTTCGTTGACCTGGTCTGGATCGTTATCTTCACCATCGTTTACCTTGTAGAAACTCCACCCGTGACCGCCTGAAAACCATGAGCGACGACCACAAACATCCTAACTATATACTGATCTGGGTAGTCCTCCTGGTCCTGACCGTTCTCGAGGTTGCCGTTGCATACTTCCCCGGCTGGCTGAGCGAGGTTGCAGGAATTCACCTCATCACCATCTTCCTGCTGATCGGGATGGCCTTCGTCAAGGCCGGGCTGGTCGCCTGGTACTTCATGCACCTGAAGTTCGAAGAGAAGAACTTCGTGTTGATCGTCTCCTTTCCCCTGGTGCTGGCCTGCGTCCTCGTCATCCTGCTGCTGCCTGACGTAGCCTTCGGCTAGTCGGCCCTCCTCCGCCGGGCGGACTCCCTGCAGCAAAAACTGACCGCCGCCTAACCCGCGAACTCGAAGCTGCCCTTTGTCAACAGCTTCGGAGGAACCAGCCAGCGAAGCTGCCCACAGCCGGGGGCCGCTTCCTTCCAGGAATCGATCGCGAGGTCGACTCTCGCCATCGCCGCGGTGGGAAAACGCACCATCGCGCCCGCGCCGGGCAGGGCGCAGCCGCAGAGAAGGCGCACCATTTCCGAGGAGGTGGGTTCATGCCCCACAAGCATGAGCGACTTCGCATCACCTGCGAATTCATGAAGGAGATCGAAGACAGTGTGGGCCTCGGCCAGGTAGAGGCGCGGCTCAAAATCAACGTTAGATTCCCACCCCCCGGCCTCGCTGGCGTGCCGCAGGGTCAGCTTCGCCCGCGTCGCGGAAGAGCAGATCACGCTCTCAGGCGGCTGCCCGGCCAGGCTGAGAAAACGCCCCATGACCTCCGCTGCGTCGATCCCTCTCGGTGTCAGGGCCCGTTCATGGTCGCCTTCATCAGCAGCGCCCCAGCCGGATTTCGCGTGTCTGAAGATCAGAAGGCGCTTCATGAAAGTCCTCAGCCTGTCTTCCTTAAGAATGACCGCAGGTAGATGCAGAGACCGAGGCCGGCGAGAAACGAACCCGCAGCCCAGGCTGGATCTCCGTCGCGGCTCAGCTTCAGATAAGCGAAAAGAAAGGCGAAAGCTACCCCGAAGGAAATCAGCGTGATATGTACCCGGCGAAGCGCGGAGGACGGATAGGGCGGTTTTTCTTTCTGGCCGGGGTCACTGGCTGACATTTTCGAACCTCATTCGCGAATGGTCGCATATTTTGAGCTTCCTACGCAATAGAGCAGAACCAGGCAAACCGGCAAAGTCGATTTTTTGATGTTCAACATCCTCCCGATACAATAATCTCAACCGTTGCGCCGAAGAGGGTGGGAGCTCTTTTCGAAGGCTTTTACGAGGCGGTCCTCGTATACCGCCGCTTCATCGCAGACCGACTTTGAACCACCAGACCGAGAGACCCAGATGAGAGAATTCGAATCTTTCAGACCCCTTTACGACCCCACCGCCGTCCAGCCAATGCGGGATGAATTGACCCGGGTTGGGGTGGACGAGCTTCGCACGAGTGATGATGTTGACGCAACCCTTGGAAGCGACGAAGGAACCGTTCTCCTCGTCGTCAATTCGGTCTGCGGCTGCGCGGCCGGGAATGCCCGTCCCGGAGTGATGCTCGCCCTGCAGAACGAGGTTATTCCCGACCGGTTAACCACCGTCTTCGCCGGACAGGACAAGGATGCAACCGAGAAGGCGAGGGGCTATATGTCTGAATATCCGCCATCCTCCCCCTGCATCGCTGTCTTCGAGGGTGGAAAGGTTCAGACCATCATAGAACGTCACAACATCGAAGGACGCAGCCCCCAGGATATCGCGGCCATGCTCGTCAATAGCTTCAACAACTGCTGTGAACGTAGCGGCCCCTCGATTCCCCGGGACGAATTCGAGAAAATCGTCCCCGCCCATATCTGTGGATCGTCCATCCCGAAATTCGATGAGAATCCGGCCTCTACGGACTCAGCGGAAGATGGAGCCAGCTGAATCCGTTGGAAGCTGCCCGGAACACCCACCCAGCTAAGGAGGATCTGAAATGTTAAGGCGATCATTTAAACTAGGCGTGGCAATCATCTCATTGCTCCTGCTCGCGAATATCGCCAGCTCAGCGGGAACTCCCTACCTTGGAATCAGCCTCGCCGCAAAGATCCCTCCATCGGTAGCCGCCCACCTGGAGATCGACGGCGGCGCGATGATCATCGCCGTTGTCGAGGGCAGCCCCGCCGCCCAGGCCGGCCTGAAAAAACACGACATCATCATCAAGGCCGCCGGACAGGCGGTAAAGTCCACGGCGGACCTCCGCAGGGCGCTTGGCAACCGAAAATCCGGCGCCGACGAGGACACCCTGGCGCTTGTCATTCGCCGGGGTCCAAAAACCCTCGATTTCAAAGTGAAGCCGACGGAGGCCCCCGCCAAAAAAGCCCCTCCGAAAAACCTTCCTCAAAAAGCCCGCCCCCCGGCCAACAAAAAGGCCTACCTGGGAGTGAATCTAGACGCGATCCCCCCCAGCCTGGCTGTTCACCTCCGGCTGGCTCGCAATGAGGGGGCGCTTCTCATCAGGGTCCGGCCCGGCTCTCCAGCATATGACTCCGGACTCAGAAAACACGACATCATCCTGAAGGTCGGAGGCAAGGCGGTCACCTCGAGCGGCAAGCGAAACGGAGTGAGAACATCAGGCCTTCCCAGCGCTGAGAAACTACTTGAAGATCTCCAGCTCGGCGGAATCAGGGGAGGCATCACCGGTGGCCTGCGAATTGAATCTCTCCAGTCACTCCTCGGTGAGGAGCTGGACAGGACCAACTCAAACCTGAAGCAGCTCCTCAGCTCCTACCGGCCCGGTGAAGAGGTCGAGCTGGAGGTGATCCAGAAAGGAGCTCGGAAAAAAATCATGGTGGCCCTGGCGGCGGATCCAGCTAGGGCAGGCTCGATCTTTCCTCCCCGAGTACTGGGAAGACCGGGCTCGAACAGTTCCTCGATTTCATCGGTAACGGTCAACGATGGCGACCTGAGCATAACCGTACGCAATGCGAACGGAAAAAAGACCTTCTCCGTTCGCAGGGGCAAGGAAGTTCTCGCAAAGGACGAGCCCTGGGAGGCTCTCGATAAATTGCCCGCGGAGATCCAGGGAAAGGTCAGGCGATTGAACTCCGGGCCACCAGGCAAACCGAAAAGCGACAAGAGCCCGGAGCCCCTCCCGCCGGGAGAAAAGAAGCTCCCGCCCGGCAAGGAAAACAAGAAGCCTATCTGAAAGCCGCCTCACGCTGCTTTTCCCTGCGCGTGAGCCCGCTGGAAGTGCTATTTTGCGACCATGATGAATGAGCCTGGCCGCCTTGACGGAGAGCTTTACCGGCTCGAGCAGTTCACCGACACCCCCAGTCCCGCCCTGGTGGTCTATGAGGAGCTCGTGAAGAACAACCTCGCCATCATCAGGAGCGAGCTGGAGACCTTGTCCCCGCGAGTTGGAATGGGTCACCTCAGGCCGCATGTGAAGACCCACAAATCCGCCTGGGCCATCCGCCTGCAGCTCTCCGCGGGCATCGAGAAATTCAAGTGCTCCCACAACGAGCTCGACCTGCTTCTCGATGAGGGCGTGCGAGACATCCTGGTAGCCTACCCGCCACTCGAGCACCTTGCCGGGCGAATCGCCGCGGCCGCAGCCCGAAACGACCAGTCAAAAATTCTCGCCCAGGTCTCGTCCATCGAACACGCCCGCTACCTGGCCGCGGCGGCCAGGCGGGAAGACGTCGAGCTCCACTATCTTATCGATCTTGATGTAGGCGACCATCGGACGGGGCTCCCCGCCTCCCAGGCGCGTTCTCTCCTGGCGGCGATCCAGGCTGACGAGACTCTCTCCCGGCTTCACCTGGAGGGACTTCATGCCTACGATGGCCACAACCACTCCGATGATCCCCGCGAACGAACAGAGTGCGCCCGCAAGGCGATGGAAGAGGTCGCCCTGGTCGTAAACGGGCTCCGAAAAGATGGCGCGGAGATCAACCGCCTGGTGGTCGGAGGCACCCCCGGGTTCCTCCACTGTCTCGAGGCCCTGCTGGCGTATGAAGAACTGGAGGTCGAGCTCGAGGTCTCACCGGGCACCTTCATCTACTGGGACACCCGCTACGACGAGCTCATGCCGGGAAGATTCCAGCTTGCGGCCATGATCCTCGCAAGGGTGATGGACCGCCCCACCCCGCGGCGAATCACCCTGGACCTTGGACACAAGCGCTGGGGAATAGACCAGGGCCCAGTGCACCTCTTTTCAACACCCGGCCTGAAGCTCGTCAAGGCCAGCGAGGAACATACCGTCCTCGAACACGATGGCAACTGTCCGCTGGAGGTAGGAGACCCTGTCCTCATCGCGCCGAGACACGTCTGCGCGACCGTCAACCTCTGGGAAAGATTTCACCTGGTTGACGAAGCGGGAAACCTCCAATCCGAGAGCCTTGCGGTAACCGCGAGAAACCGCTGAGCGAAGGCCGCGACATGAGCCCGAGGAAACAGATCGAACGAATCCCGGAGCCCGAGGTGATGGACGACACCGAGGAGGCCCGCGTATACGACGATGCCGACTTCAGCCGGGTCAACCTCTCTTGCGCGCGAAGAATCTACAGTTGGCTTGAAACCGAGAAGGGACATGCCCTTGACCTTGGAACCGGGCCGGCAGAGATACCCATCCGTCTCTGCGCTCTCGCTCCCGGCTGGAAAATCACCGCGGTCGATGCCAGCCCATCCATGCTGCGGCTCGCCCGCGCGAGAATAAAAAAAGCGGGACTGGAAAAACGAATCCGGCTTCTACGAGCAGATGCGAAGAACCTTGGAAAGCTCCGGCGAGGCTTCTCAACCGTCTTCTCCAACAGCCTCCTGCACCACCTCCATGATCCAATCCCCTTCTGGAGAGAGGTGAAGCGGCTCACCTCCCGCAACGGAAGTGTCCTGGTACAGGATCTTCGCAGGCCTCCAAACAGGGCCAGGGCCAGGGAGCTCACCCGCATCCATACCGCTGGCGATCCGCCCCTGCTGAAGCAGCTCTTCTACCAGTCGCTGCTGGCCGCCTTCACCCCCTCTGAGGTGAGAGAGCAGCTCCGCGAGGCGGGACTCGACCTGCGGGTCAGGGCTACAACGGACCGTCACCTGGTGGTGAGTGGAAGGCTCTGAGGCGGCAGAGACTTCCTCCTTGACGAATCACCTCAATACGGTTTACTCGGTCCATCAAACAAGTAACCGCTAACGGAAAAGAGCATTGTGTCTTCATCGCAGAAAAGTTTTCTCGGCCGAGGCGCCCTGGGCAAACTTGAAGAGGTACTGACCGAGACCTCTGCCGAATCCGTCTTCCTCGTAAAAAGTCCCGGCGCCTATGAAGCCTCCGGAGCCCATCCCCTGGTAGACCAGGCTCTCGCGAAGGTGAGGACAAGATCCTTTGACGGCTTCACCCCCAATCCCAAGTGGCCCGACATCCTCTCGGCCCTGGACCTGTTCAGGAAGGAACCCTGTGACCTGATCGTAGCGATTGGAGGGGGCAGCGCCATCGACATCGGCAAGCTTGTCAG
>CAJWMA010000242.1 GCA_913042995.1 uncultured bacterium
TTCTCAACCGGAAAGCTCACGGCCGCCTCACTCGGTGGAAAAAACACGGACATAGAGAAAGCCGACCTGGCCGGCATCAAGGTCTACGCCCTCCTGCCCGAGACATCTCCAGCGAAAGAAGAGGAGGAGGCGGGCGGGGGCGGCCTCCCCGCCTCCCTGCTCTCAGGAGCGACCGACGACGGGAGGATCACCAACGCCGGAGATAAGCTGGCGAGACTCCTCGACAGGCTCCAGGATCCGAAATTCAATGGGATCTCCTTCCATCTCACCCTCTACGGAACCAACCCGCTCATGGCGCTGAAGATTAACAAAGATGAGTTTGATTACTCGTGCCTTGAAGCGGATAAAACAGGTAATAGCCTTGGAAATTTCCTTCTGCTGCTGGAAAGACTGCTCGACTGGACCCCGGCAACCGGAAACGCTGAAGAAGCCCGAACCTTCCTCGATGCGCCGGACCCGGAAATCATCCTGCTGTCCGGAGAAAACGAGGCGGCCGGCTTTGATCGTTCCCGTCTCTGGAATATGAAAACTGATAATGACAAGCAAGCTCCGGAAAGAGCTGAAAACCCCGGCGAAAACGAAACGCATGACTGAAAAAGAAACCGCGGACAACCATACCGGCAAGCTTCCGGTCATCGTCGGCGTCACAGGGGCCTCCGGCATCGTCTACGCCCAGAAGCTCATCCAGCACCTCCTGGAAAGCGAGCGGCCTGTCCTGCTCGCCCTGAGCTCCGCCGCCAGGCTGGTCATCAAGACCGAGCTGCCGGCCGAGTCCGGCGCAGATCCCTGGGGAGAGACGAATCGCCACCTGCTCGAGCTCATCCCCGAGAAAGACTTTACGGCCCCGTTTTGCAGCGGAACCTTTCGCTTCCAGGGAATGGTTGTCGTTCCAGCATCGATGGGAACCGTCGGATCGATAGCAAGCGGGGTCTCGATCAACGTGATCCATCGGGGAGCGGATGTCTGCCTCAAGGAGAGGAGGCGCCTGGTCATCGTCCCCCGCGAGACTCCCCTGTCTACCATCCATCTCGAGAACCTTCTCAGGCTGTCAAAGGCGGGAGCCGTCATCCTGCCTCCCTCGCCCGCCTTCTACCAGAAGCCGGAGACACTGGAAGACAGTGTCGACTTTGTCGTCTCCCGAATCCTCGATGCTCTTGACCTTGATAACCAGCTGATCAATCGCTGGGGAGAATGAGGCGGCATGAAGGAACAGGCTGAAAGCGATACGGGAAAATCCCGCGAGCAAGGGCAAGTCGGGCTCTTTCTCGAATCAATCAAGTTCTCGCATTCCATCTTCGCCCTTCCCTTCGCCCTGTCAGCTTTCTTCATGGCTGGCACGGACTCCCTGGCCTGGCCGCTGCTCGGCAAGGTCGTCGCGGCCTGCGTCTTTGCACGCACGGCGGCCATGAGCTTCAACCGTCTCATCGATGCCCGTATCGATGCCAGGAATCCCAGGACAAGTTCCCGGGCCGTTCCCGCGGGAGATCTCTCACCCTCTTTCATGGCTGTCGCGACCATCGGATCCTGCTGTCTCTTCGGGCTCTGCTGCGCATGGATCAACACCCTCGCTCTCGCTCTCTGCCCTGTCGCGCTAGGGGTCCTGCTGGGATATTCGTACACCAAGAGATTCACCTCGCTGTCACACCTTGTACTGGGAGTCGCCCTGGGCCTCTCCCCCGTAGGTGCCTGGGTCGCCGTACAAGCTGAAATCACCCTCCTGCCAGTACTGCTGGGACTGGCGGTAGCCTTCTGGACCGCCGGATTTGACGTGATCTACGCCTGCCAGGACCACGGTTTCGATCAAGAGGAAGGCCTCCACTCCCTGCCGGTAAAAGTAGGGCCTGAACGGGCCCTGGCGCTGTCAAAACTCTTCCATTTGCTTGCTATCACCCTGCTTGGAGCGGTCGGCTATCTAGCTGAATTCGGGCTCTATTACTGGGCTGGAGTGGGCCTTGTGGCCGGCTTGCTGATTTATGAACAATCCCTGGTAAAGCCAGGAGACCTCTCTAAGGTCAATCTGGCCTTTTTTACCCTCAACGGCGTTGTCAGCCTCGTTTTTATGACTTCGGTGATCCTAGAGGTCGTAGTATCATAAATAGAGCTTAAAGGCGTTTTCCGGTGACTGGATTGGGTCAATTTTCCGGAAAGAGACTCCAGGACGCCTTGGCTTCAGCTTAGAGTTGGCACCCACACGGGCCTCTGTAAGATTGCCCGTAAATCCCCAGGAACGGTTCAACAATGACAGAAAATGCCGGGATCAGGCTGGATAAATACCTCGAGACCAAGGGGGCGCTTCCAGGACCGCAGCTGGTACGCATGGCCTGGCAGCTTGCCCAGGTGATGGGATCGGAATCGGAATCCGAGACGGGCAGCAGAGCGCCTGTTCTGCATGTCGGTCGCATCCTGATCGCGGCCAATGGCAAGATTGACGTAAGTCCCTCGGATGAGACGGATCTTGGCCTTCCAATCGTCGCCAGCTTCCCTCACCACGCCTCGCCGGAGGAGATCAACGGCGAAACCGGAGATTTCAGGTCCAGCCTCTATTCGCTGGGCTGTACGCTGTTCGAGATAGCCACCGGTTCGGTACCCTATTCCGGAGACTCTCCAAAAGAGATCCTCAAAGCTCACCTGAACGAAGACGTTCCCGATCCCGCCGATCGGGGAGCGGAAATGAGCGAAGAGCTGGGCAGGGTTATCCAGGAGCTTTTGAGAAAGAATCCCGAGCAGCGCATCCAGAGTGTCCCAGAGCTCTTGCGTCGTCTGAAAATCTGTATCGGAATAGAGGATGGACCCAAGACCGCGCCAACAGGCGAAGAAGGACCTCCGGAACCCCCGAAGGACAGCGACGGCGAGAAGAAGAAAAGAAAAAGCCCGGCGAGTTCCGGATTCAAGCGGCCTTCAAAAACCGGAGCCGCCAAGGGCAAGGAGAAGCCAACCGAAAAGAAGACCGGAAAGATTGGCGCCAAGCCCGCTCGCAAAACCCCATCCTTCAGCAAAAAGAAATCTGGCGATCAATCCGCTACCTCCAGAACAGGCGGCGACTCAAAAAAATCGTTCTCCTTCAGCAAGACCAGGTCCCCTGGCCCGAAAAAGGGGCCGGCGGGCGGCAGCGGTGATCGCTTCGCTTCGGCGCCAGGCAGCCGTCTCTCCGGAAAGCTGATTGACCGCGGTGACGAAGGCGACATCTTCGAGGACACCTTCGAGGAAGATGAACAGATGGGTTACTCCGTCGTAAGAAAGAAAAGCAAACCTTTCATGATGGCCGGCGGAGGATTAGGCATGGTTCTCGCGATCCTGGTTATCTTTACGTCTCAAAAAGCGAGTAAGAACCAGGTCAGGTTGGTCCAGGAAAGAAATGAGAAAACCGCCGCAAAGCAGCTGAGGGAAATCAAGACGGCCTGGAGCACGAAATACGAAACCCAGAGAAAATCAGTCGAGGACTACCTCGCCAAGCAGACCAATCGGTTCAATTCGGGCCTCAGCCCTTCGGTGATCGAAGGGGCATTAGAGGGCCAGCTTGAAACCAGCTTCTTCAACAAACCCGGAGCCGTCCTCCTTGCGGTACTCTACGCCAAGGTCCACGCCAGGGCGGAAGAGGAGAGAGCTGCCCGCAAAGAAGCCGAACTGGGTCAGGAAGGGAACTTCGACAGCTTTGTCAGATCCTTCAACAAGCTCTACGAGCAGGGCCTCTGGGCCCCGGCCATGGACAAGATCCGTGATGCCGAGATCGAGTACAAGGCCTCCAAGGAAACCGAGATCGACGAGCTCTACTTCAAGGCGGAAAAAGCTATGATCGAACAGTGGGAGAGCGATGAGCTGAAGATCAAGGACCTCGCGAGCGAGGGAGAGCCGCAGCAAGCCATCCGGGTCGCCGAGGGCGCCAGGCTCTACGGTGACAACGCCATCCGAAAAGACGCCATCGCCTATATCGAATCCATCCGGGCCCAGACCAGCGTAAGCGGCGGCGGCGAGAAGGAAGAGGAGCCCGCGACGGAGGAGCCTGAAGAAGGCGGCGTACCCGACGATATCGATTCCGAACTTGAAGACCTCGAGGATAAGGACGACTCGCGCTGAGTCCTTCACCGTCCGCGAACAACCCCATGTCCGACTCCGAGTTCGATGAAATCCTGGACGTTCCAGAGTTCAAGGATCTTGTAGATGAGCCCGAGCTGCTCTCGCTCCTGGCCGAGGACCGGCAGGAGATCGCAGGCGCGGTCCGCTCGCTGGTCGATCGATGCCTGGAAGATGGCGAGTTCCAGGGCCGACTCGCCGACACCATCGAGACCGTTATCGAGGAAGGCTGCGGCGAAGACCAGGCTGTCCTCTGGATCGTGGCCGTCCTTGCCGAGGCCCGCTCCCAGACGGCCATCCATACTCTCCTGAGAAGCTTCGCGATGGAGGAAGAAGAGAGCCTGTCCCACGCGGCAGGAATCGCCCTGCTGCGAATCGGAGTTCCGGCAATCGAAGCCCTGATGGAATGGGTTGACGAAGAGCCCGGCACCGACCTGCGCAGGCTGACCTACCGCCTTCTCGGAGATTGCGGAGTTCTTGACGAGCAGGGCTACATCGAAGACGTCAAAGAATTTCTCAGGACGCGAGTTATTCGAGAGCGGGCCATGGATCCGGGTGAACGGGCGATCGAAGACGCGGTGGCGGCTAGCGCCCGCCTTGGAGATTACGAATTTCTCGAGAGCCTGCGCGAGATCTTCGCAGGGGTCTTTGACGGCAGAAACGCCAGCATCCAGGATTCTATCGAGCTGCTCGAAGAAAACCCTGACGGCCTCCCCTTCGTGCCGACAATCTCAGCCTGGGAGGAAACCTATGGTTGGCTCTTTGAAGAAGACCTTGAAAGCCACAGGGTCAACAGGGGGGAAGCCGAAACGGAGGATTCCCACCATCACCATGGCGAGCACTGCGGAGAGGACTGCCAGGAGTAGTGGTCCGGCGGCCGGCGTGCCGGGCGCGCCGGAAAAAGAAAACCGCTGATCAGACGGCCCCCGACTCTTTCCTCGCGGCCTCCTTCGCCCGCCTCACCAGGCTCTTTCGATGAGCCTTCACAAGATGCTTGGCGAGGAGAAGGTTGCCGGGGTGTTCCCTCAGCATGTCCCACCTGAAGGTCCAGTCCCGTTCGGACTGGGCCGCGGCGCCAATGCTCGAAACCGCCGTATTGGGCCATTTATCCTTCAGCTCCAGGCGAAGACGCCAGGCTGCTCCGGAATCAATCCCACTCAGTGAATCCAGCACTTCCTTGGCGTAGGGTTTGGAAGCCTCTCGAATATCCCAGGCCCTGGAATCATCACTGCAGCCGATTGTCTTGATGATAATCTTCGGCGCCCTGCAGACATGCTCCTGGCGAAGCTCCCAGGCCCGGTCCGATTTCAGTCCGCGCAGGCTGAGCAAAACCCAGGGGAGGTATTCATCGGAGAGACGGTCACGCAGTTCCCAGGCCTCCTCGGTATCTATGCTCCCAAGGCTCTCGAGCAGCTCCCGCGCATACTTGTCCTTGTCCATCTCCTTGCGAAGCTCCCAGGCGCGCTCGGTATCCATTCCTCTCACGCTCATCAATACCTCGGCAGCCGCAGTGTCTCCGACCTTGTCGCGGATTTCCCAGGCGTGCTCGGAATCGCTGCCG
>CAJWMA010000243.1 GCA_913042995.1 uncultured bacterium
GCCGAAATTCTCCACGAAACGGCGATCACCCCGGCCCCAGGTTACCTCGAATGCCGACAGCCCGCGGTGGAGGACCGGATTATTCTCAACTTCATCAACAACGGCCCCTACGACAGCATCGAGATCCTGCGCGATTGCGAACTCGTAGCCTCACTCGCCGGAGATGCAACGGGCTTTGTCGACGAGGAGGCCGCGCCGGGAATCCATGAATACGGCGTTCGCGGCATCCGCGGCGGTATTGCCAGCGAAACCATCAGCTCATCGGTGCGAGTCGGAATCGGCGCCGTCCTCCAGCGATCGATGAGCTGGCCGGCGCGCTCTCCGCAGCAACTGACACGGGACCCGGTCGACGGCTCCTTCTACGCGTGCGTCAACTGGTACGGAGATGAGCGCAAGGTCTATCACTACGATGCGGGCTTCAGGTTTCTCGATGAGAGAGACTCCGTGGTTGAAGCGGGCCGGCAAATCGCCACCCTCGCCGTCCGGGCGCCGTCGAGAACCGAGCGCCTCCTCTACTACATCACCTGGCTGCAACCTGTTCCCCTGGGCGAGGTCGCCACGCAGCGCTTCTTCCTGGCAAGCGAGACCCTGGCGGGGCAACCGTACGACGAGGTGGAAATTGTTCCCCCGGTTCCGGAAAACGGCTTCATCATCTATCCCACCGGGCTCACCTGGGATTCCATCAGCGATTCTTTCTTCTATCTCGAGCGCAACAGCCGGACCTTCCTGCGAATCGACACCGAGGGCAACGAGCTCGGGCGGTTCCCTCACCCCGAACCTCCCTACCAGAACTTCGTCTTCAACCTGGGACTCGCTGTCAACGAGCAGGACAGGACACTCCTGTTCACGACATCAGCCTACGGCGACCACGGGATCACGAAGGTCCTGGAGATGAATTTCGAAGGAAACCTTACCGGCTTCGAGCTGCCGCTAACCGGGCTTGGCAACGAGATCAGGGACATCGAACTCTACGGCCGGGAGCTGGTCGCCGTCGGATCCGGCTCCTTCTCTGAACTGCTGCGGATCAAGTTCACCGACACCCTCCCCGCTCCCTTCCTTCGCGGGGATGCCGATTCCAGCGGCGAGGTCAACCTCACCGATGCCATCTACCTCCTCGGCTATCTCTTCCAGGGGGTCGAAGCCCCGACCTGCCCCGACAGCGGCGATTTCGATGACGATGGCCGGATTACCCTGACCGACTCCATCCTCACCCTCAACTATCTCTTCCGCGGGGGGATTCCTCCAGCCGCTCCCTTCCCCGGAACGGGACAGGATCCCACGGCCGATGGCCTGCAGTGCAGATGAACCCTCCAGGCAGCCGGACCTGTTCGAGCCCTGTTGACGAAGCGCCTTCCAGGGCGCATGCTTTTGCTCCCGGGGCTCGCTTCTTCCCTGCCCGGGATAACGAAAACTCCGCTGAGAAAAACTGGCCGGTCTCATGATATTCAAGTGGTTCAAAAACAAGGGCTCCCCGGCGGATGCGGCGCGGGACGCGGCTGTACCTCGACACATCGGAGAACTCTGGATGGCCATCCAGGAAACGGCCGAAAGGGAAGATTCCTCCTGGTCCGACCGCAATGTGATCAGCTACTACCATGAGGGAGCTGAAGCCCAGAAGGATATCCTGCGCTGGCTGGCGATCTACCAGCGCAGCATCGATCCCGAACACGAGTTCGGCTTCCCGGAACACCATCCGCGCTACAAGGGCTACTGCCTCGTGCTGCGGCACTGGCCATCGGGCAGCCGCTGGGAGGCCTTTGACGACTCAAGCTGGGAACGGATCCCCATCTCTGCCCAGCCGGAGAGGGAAGAGCTCGAGCGGGAGCTCGACCGGCTCAACAGCTGAGCTCGCAACGCTGGACCCTTCACTTCAGGCGAGCGGGCTCCCTGCCTTCGAGCCTCCCCAGCGCCTCCTCAACGAGACGAGCCTCTACCGGCCCAAGCCCGGGCTTCCCGCCATGCAATCGCAGGCTCCGGGCGGATTCCTCAGAACGAATCATCCCCAGTGCCGTAATCGCTGCCCTCCGCAGCCTCTCATCCTGATCTCCAAGAAGCTCCAGGAGCGTCACCACCGATGACTTCTCCGCTATTCGACCGAGAGCCTCGGCAGCCTCCCTGCGAACAGCCGGCTCGTAACCCGCGGCGCAGAGCTCCCCACAAAACTCGGCCGCCGCCCGCGAACGGGTTCTCCCCAGGGCCCGCAGCGCCGACCTGGCAAGCTCTCCTGCGCGCTCCTCCTTCTCGATAATCGTCCTCAGCTGCGCGGCACAATCCTGCCCGTCGATTCTCGAAAGACGCATGGCGGCCTGGGGCGCGTCTTCGTTGCCGAGACGGAAGATCGAGGCAAGGGTCGCGCAGGAATACGGACCGCCCAGGCGCTCGAGCGACACAAGCACCGCGGAGCGAACCAGCTCATCCCCTGAGCTCCTGTAGGCCTGTTCGAGAAGAGTTGCCGCTGAGCTTCGCGCGCCCGCGCCGGCCTCCTTCCCAACCGCCTCGACCAGGGGCAGCAGGGCGCCGGGCACAGCCTTCCCCAGCTCCAGCCCCAGGGCCTCTACCGCGGAGCCCTCCAGCCGGCCGGGCGCCGGAAGGACCTCGCGGACCGTTGGCTCACGGCTGGTCAGCCAGGCAAGAAGACATCCGGCCGCGAAGGCGGCGAATGCCGAAAGGTACTGATGAGATCTTTTCACCGGTTCAATCCGTCCTGAAGAAAACGACAGGTTAGCGGTTCGCTTGACCGGTACAGTATCCAATCTCCTCGAGACTGGAAAGCCTCAGCGCAAAACCCCTTCCCCAGACCTGCATTTTCTCGTGCATCTTCAGTTGTGATCAAGAGAATGAGAAGCCCTGTACTGAAGACCTCCTCGCCCTCATTAGTGGATGCCGGTATCTATGAACGCTGATGGTACAACCCCGAAAACGAACTCGATGAAAGAGCTGCGGGCCTTTCTGAGCGAGTACTACGGCCAGGTGCTCCAAAGCACCGGAGACCTCGAGCAGAATGCCTGCTGCGTAGCCTCCTCCCTCAGCACGTATTCAGAAATTGCCGAGCTGATCCCTTCGGAGGTCAAGGACCGTAACTATGGCTGCGGGTGCTGTATCCCCCCCGATGAGCTCGAGGGGCTCACCGTACTGGATCTCGGCTCCGGCACAGGCCTCGATTGTTTCATCCTGGGCAGCCTGGTCGGCGCGAAGGGCCGGGTCTTCGGCATCGACATGACCGATGAGCAGCTCGACATCGCCCGGCGCAATGTTCCGGAGGTTATGTCCGCCTTCGGATACTCCGAGGACAATGTCTTCTTCAACAAAGATTTCATAGAGACCCTCGAATCCATCGAGGATTCCACGGTTGACCTGGTGGTCTCCGATTGCGCCATCAATCTTTCCCCCAGGAAAGACAACGTCTTCGGCTCAATCCACCGTGTGCTGAAACCCGGCGGCGAATTCTACATCTCCGACATCGTCGCCGACCGCCGCCTGCCCGCGAGTATCCGCAACGACAAGAAGCTGCATGCCGAATGCCTCGGCGGCGCGCTCTACGAATACGACCTCCTCGATACGATTACCGCCGCCGGGTTCAGAGACCCGCGCAGCGTATCCCGCAGCCTCGTCGAGGAAAACATCGGCGGAACACCAAATCGTTTTTACTCGATGACATTGCGCGGATTCAAATTCGAAACGCCGCTTGACCGGCGCTGCGAGGATTTCTGCCAGAACGCCACCTACCTTGGCAATTGCCCGGGAAGCGAAGCAAACTTCTTCCTGGACCAGAATCACCTGTTCGAAAAGAACACAGCCAGGGCGATCTGCCGGAATACCGCGAGGATGCTCGCGGAGACTCGCCTGTCAAAATATTTCGAGGTAACCGACGAACTCGAACATCGCGGTATCTTCGACTGCTCCTCCCCCACCCCTTCCCCCGGCGAATCGCCCGGCTGCTGCTGAGCCCTGGCGCCTGAAAACCCGGAAAACATCGCAGAGACAAATCAACCGGGCTTCCGGTTCGCGGAAGATCTCTCCAGCGACAGAGCCGGCGGCCGCATCCCGCGAATTGTCCGCAAGCGGATGACCTGCAGCCAGCAGGCTTCGACGATGATTTCACCTGTCTGAAAAAACTCTTCTCTGATTTGAGCTTGTCAGCCCGGCCAAAATATGATTTATAAATTACAAATCAACTTTTGTAAGTTGCTCGTCAACCTTGAAGCCTTTCGCAAGCGGCTATCGGCTTCACCAGAGACGTCTTAAAAAAAGAAGTGAGAGATGGAGTCGAGGACCAGGGTCGCTGTCGAAAAAGAAATCTTCGCTGCGCGACGAACCTTTTTCGTCTTCCTTGGGATTCTGGCTCTGGTGGCGGCCCTTGTCGGCTGCCTGAGCTGGCCCCCTGCCTGAGCCGGCTCATCTGGAAGTGAGAGAGAACCCTGGGATGCGGACACCCCGTCCGCGTCCAGCCCCCCAGCCGGGGTAAAGACAGAATTATTAGTTACCCCGCCGGGGAGTCATTGGTTTCGAGATTGCTTACCAGGCATGACCTTCGAAATCGTTGCGGCGTTCAGGAACTCCTCGACGGGGTTTTTTCGTGTCCTGACCCCTCCTGGACGGCCTACCCTAATAATTGCCAAAATCTCACGATTGTTAATTGACAAAAACGCAATTCGCTTCTAAGCTAATCATCAGTTGAGTGGGTGGCACCACCAGGGATCTTCAGGAGGTCTCTTGAAGCGGCTCATGAATCGGGATTCTGGGCGGGTTTACCGCGTGACGATGCGGTTCCAAGTCCCGATAAACAGTGTTCGAACGGTCGCTGAAGAAAGCTCTTTTTTACCGGGTCCTCGGGAGTGCTTAAGTCCCTCTTGCTGGCTGAAATCTCAACCGATATCAGGATATACCAACTGCTGAATCTCCGCTGAAAATCAAGAGCCCGGCCACAGGCCGCGGCACTGAAAAACGGAGATTTCTCTTTCCGTAAAAACAACCCCCAGGAGCATAGCTATGGCCCAGGAAGAATATCACGAAGAAGAATATGACGAAGAGATGGAAGGCGAGGAGGAGCTTTTCGATAAGCCCGGCTGGCTGACTGAAATGCCCTATTGGGCAGTCTCGGCCATCCTCCACATCATCCTGATCCTCATCATCGGAGGCCTGGTTCTCAGCCGGCAGATCACCAAGGAACAGAAGAAGGTCGATATGGTGGCCAAGCTGAAGAAAAAGCCGCCGAAGTACGACCCGAAGAAAAAGCGCGATCTGAAGAGAACGCCCAAGATCCTCAACCCGAAGATCATCAAAGAACCCGTCATCAAGCGTAAGATCGACGAGGTCACCACTGATATCCCCAAGGGAACCGACCTCAACAACCTCTCCAACGTCAACCAGAACTCGACGATGGTCAACGACGCCATCGGAGTCGGCGGCGGAGCGGCCGGAGCTTATGGACATCGCTACGGTAAGGGCTCGCTCACCCGCGAAGGCGGCAGCGAGGGTACCGAATCGGCCGTCCTCGCCGCTCTCGAGTGGCTCTATCGCCACCAGGATGCGGACGGCGGCTGGAAGGCCGCGGGCTTCAACAACGCCAGCGTACGCGAGAGACGCGGCC
>CAJWMA010000244.1 GCA_913042995.1 uncultured bacterium
GGGGCCGCCGGGAGCGGCAGGCGAAGTCTCGACCTCAGAGGCCGGACGGACGGACGGAGGGAGAAGGGGAAGAGCTTCGTCTGCCTTCCCCTGCCAGCGAAAAACCAGCACGGGAACCAGATCTCCCGTGACTTCGTCTACACGAAAGAGTCCCGCGAGGGCGACCACGGCCAGGATGGAGACGATGAAAACGGCAAGCCTGGACTTCCTGGAATAGCCGGACAGGAAAAGGGTGTAGGCAATAGCGAGAAACCCTGCAATAAGAACGGTCGCGGCGGTGGCAATATACTGATACTGCCGATCACCCCAGGAGGGCACCCATATGAGAAGAAACGCGATGGCTCCAAGGAGAATAAGGCAAAGCGGGATCTTCTTCGCGACTGACTGAAATGTTCGCTTTGACAATTTATTGAACCCCGCGATGAAAATCAGAGAACGGGACCGATCGACCACGGCGCAAACTCTTCTTCGCCAAACCCGTGCTTCTCGCTGGCGGTCTGTTTTCCGCTGGCCACCTCGACCAACTCTTCAAAAATACCATCAGCGAGGGCATCGATTGGCGTTCCGTCGAGTACGCATCCGGCATCGATATCCATGTCCTCCCGCATCTTCAGGTACATGGGCGTGTTGGTGGCGATCTTGATGCAGGGGACAGGCTTGCACCCGTAAACGGAACCGCGCCCGGTTGTAAAGACGCAGATGTTGGCGCCGCCGGCCACAATCCCGGTCAGGGAGACCGGGTCGTAGCCGGGGGTGTCCATCACCACCAGCCCGCTGGCGCTGACCGTCTCCGCGTAGCCGTAGACGCCATTGAGGGAGCTGCTGCCCCCCTTGGCTATGGCGCCAAGTGATTTTTCATAGATAGTGGTCAGGCCGCCGGCTTTATTTCCGGGCGATGGATTGTTGTTCAGCTCCGCCCCAAGGGTGCTGGAGTACCATTCCCACCACTTAATCCGTTCAACGAGTTTTTCTCCGATCTCCTTGCTCGCGGCCCTGCGCGTAAGGAGATGCTCGGCTCCATATATTTCAGGGGTCTCCCCGAGGATGACTGTCCCTCCATGGGAAATGAGCCGATCGGAAGCGCCTCCCAGGGCGGGGTTGGCTGTTATTCCGCTGTTCCCATCGGAGCCCCCGCATTGAGTGCCAAGCATCAGGCTTGATACGGGCTGTTCAGTTCTCTGGATTTCATTCAATTGCGGAAGAAGCTCAAGGACGGCCTGGGCTCCCGCCTTGATTGTGGCTGAGACTCCGCCTTCCTCCTGGATGGTGATTGTCGGAGGCGGCCCTCCATCTTCGGAAGGTTCTGCAGATGAGAGCCCTTCAACCTGGACCAGTTGGGCATTCCTGATCAAGTGGGATGCCTGGCCGACCTCGCAACCCAGGCCCACCAGCAGATAGGCTCCAATGTTGGGATGGCTGGCAAAGCCGGAAAGCACCCTGTTGAGCTGTTCATGGTCCGGCCCGTCTTCCTGCATGCCGCACCCGCCTTTGTGAGTCAAGGGCAGGATCCCATCTACGTTGGGGTATTCTTCGAGGATTTCAGGAGTTATTTCCCTGCAGATATATTTGCTGGTTGAAGCTGAGCAATTGACCGTGCTGATGACAGCGAGGTAGTTTCGAGTCCCGACTCTTCCGTCTCGGCGCAGATATCCCTTGAAGGTGCGTTTCGGCCCAGGATCATTAAGGACGGGAGACTCGGTAGCGAAAGCGTAATCACGCTGGAATGTTTCAGCGCCGCAATTGTGGACGTGAACATGACCTCCCGCCGGAATCGCCCCGGAGGCGAACCCGATAACCTGTCCGTATTTTCTTATTTCAGCCCCGTCGGGGATATCCTCCAGGGCCAGCTTGTGCCCCAGTGGAATCTTCTCGGCCGCCTCTATTTCTCCAGCTCCCGTCGGGACCTTCTCGCCGGCGTGAATGTCCCTGCAGGCAACGGCGATATTGTCTTCGGGCCGAAGAATGACAGAGGCTGGGGAAGATGATTCGTCAGGCATCGAGTGGGCCCTTACCAGACATCCGCGGCCGCCACGCGCCTTGCGGCCTGGAGCTCCCCGTCCCTGGGGCGGCATTCGAGCCCGACAAGGCCTCGGTAGCCGAGGTCGTGGGCCGCCTTGAGGACGCGGTTGTAATGGATCTCGCCCGTCCCGGGTTCGTGCCGGCCAGGATGGTCGGCGAGCTGGAGGTAACCGATATGCTTCCAGCCATCTTTCATCCTGCCGCAGAGATCGCCTTCGGTTATCTGCATATGGTAGAGGTCCCAGTTGATCTTGACGCTTGGAGAATCTACCTCTTCGCAGATGCGAATAGCCGGCGGGCTTCCGTAAAGGGAGTGCCCTTTATGATCAACCCTGATATTCATCGGCTCAAGGATCATGACGACCCCATGGCTCTCGGCAATCGGGGCGGCAAGTTTGAGCCCGGCAATGATGTTGGCATGCATCTGCCCCTGGGTCATTCCAGGCTGGTCATCTCCGCCAACAACCGTCATGAGGCCGCAGCGCAGTTTCTTTGCCGCCTTGCAGGAGGCCTCGACAGCCTCCACGAAGGCTTTGTGGTTCTTCGGATTATTAAGGCCGGGCTTAAAACCCCAGGCGGTAAACTGGGCCACCTCGATTTTCAGCTCCCGGGTTTTCTCAGCAATGGCTCCCAGGTCTTTCCCCTGGAGGGGCCAGAATTCTACGGCCGGGAACCCCAATGCTGCCGCCGCCTCGATTCGCTTCAGAAATGGAAGTTTCGTAAACCACATCTCGATGTTCACAGCAAAACGTGTGTGTGGTGTCTTTCCAATGCTGGAGTTGTCTTCGGTAGAGCCGGCGGCTTGTTTGCCCGGCAGCCCGAGAGGGGCGGCTGCGCAGGCCGCCGCGGCGCCAAGAAATTTGCGTCTGGATGGTCTGGCCAAGGGAGCCTCCTGTGAATTTAAACGGGAATAGACCCGGGGAATTTTCAGCTTCCAATCAAAGAAAGTATCATGATGGGATTCGCTTATTGAGCCGTTTCTGCCTAAATTTGAAGGTCATTCGCCCCTTTAATCGGTTCTTCGACTGATCGCAGATAATCGGAGAAACCTGGCTTTCGGCGTAGAGCGGGCAGGAAGAAAGCCTGCCGGCATCTGCTGTTTGGGGAATATCAGGCTGTTTGGCCCGATAAGTCCCTGTTGGGCCATATGTAAGGCAATTTTTTTCCCCGGCTGGGCTGTGGCGGGGTTTATCATGGATAGCGTGGGGGGAGCTTTGATTCTGTTCCTTTTTTTTCCGGGTTTTTGGCATGTCTGACGAAAAACCAAATGATGGAACCCCGCCGGGGGGCCAGCCCCCTCAGCCTGTCTCGGAGGAGGAGCATCAGGCTGCATTAGCCCAATTGGCGGCTCTCCAGGATCAGCTGAAACAACAGCAGGGCGGAGCGCCTGGCGAGCAGGACGGCTATCCGTCCGGGTACCAGGACCCCGAAGTGTCCTATCATGGGCAGTCGCTGGAGGAACTCGCTGGAGCCGAAGACGTAGAGGAAGGCGAAGAGGTCTTCGCCCGCCCCGCGTTTTTGACCGAGATGCCATATTGGGCGGTTTCCGCTGTCCTGCATGTTGTCCTGTTATTCATCCTGGTTGGCATGGTCATTTCTCAGCGAGAGGAGAGAAAAGCAGCCCCGCCGGTTTCCATGAGGGCGGCTCCTCCGCCCATTCCGTACGATCCGACCAAGAAGAAGGCTATGGAGCGGAAGATCGAAATACCCAAGCCCATCATTCCCGACATCCCCGTGGTCAAGCGGAAGATCGAGGAACCTACGGTTGATATCCCCAAGGGCACCGACCTGCTGAATCAAAGCAACGTCAACATGCAGGCGACCTTCATCAATGACGCCATCGGCGTTGGCGGCGGGGCCGCGGGGGCGTATGGAGAAAGAACCGGGAAGGGCGCATTGATTCGCGAGGGCGGGAGCGAGGAAACCGAGAGCGCCGTGCGGGCAGCGCTAGAGTGGCTCTATCGCCATCAGCATCCGGATGGAAGTTGGCGCGGCCATGGATTTATCCAGCAGTGCAAGGATGGCGGCTGCCGAAGCGGCGCCTCCAGCGACAAGGATCAGGCCATCGGACTCACGGGGCTTGCGATCCTGGCCTTCACCGGCGCGGGGCACAGCCACCTTTATTCCGATGTTCCCAAATTTAAAACATGCCTCAAGAAGGCGACGAAATATCTTATTTCCACCCAGACAAACGGCGGCGGGCCGAGCAAGATGGGACGCTTCGGTAATCGAGATGGGCATAAATCCATGTACCTCCATTCCATAGCCACGATGGCTATGGGGGAGCTGCTGATTCTCTCCGGAGATGTCCTGTCGCTGAAGAGACCGGTCAAGGCCGCGATGGAATACATCTTGAGATCCAGGAACCCCGGAAAGGCCTGGCGGTATGGCTACAGGGATAATGATAACGACGTTTCCGTTACAGGGTGGATGATCCTGGCGCTGAAGACTGGAAAGATCAGCCGGCTCGGGATTGAAAAATCCCGCTATGAAGAAGCGTTCCGGGATTCGATCGCCTATTTCCGCGCGCTCACCGACGAATACGGGACCACCGGCTATCATGTTCGCGGCAAGGAGCATCAGCCCGTACCCTGCATGACCTCAGTCGGGGTTCTCTGCCGGCTGCTTGCCGGAGAAAAGCGAATCGCCGGCAATATCCGTCTCGGTGTCGACAAGATTGCCAAGCAGCCGCCCGAGTGGAAAAAGAAGAACCCCCAGTCGCCTTTTTATTACTGGTACTACGCGACCTACGCGCTATTTCAGTATGGAGGGACTCCCTGGAGGAACTGGAATCCGAAAATGCAATCCGCCCTTCTCGCCAGCCAGAAATCAGGGGGTTGCCAGGATGGCAGCTGGGATCCAATCATCAACTACTCCAAACGAGGAGGCCGGGTGTACACCACAGCTCTTGGAGCCATGACCCTCGAGGTCTACTATCGCTTCAGGAGAACCCAGGCCGGAGCGGGATTCTTCAAGCAATAGCGGTTTTGCGGACCCTCAGTCCGGCAGCCAGATTTCGGCTGTTTCGGTCGCGTCGATGACTGGAAGGTCGACATCTCTTGCTGTCCTGAGCTTGTGAGTCGGCGCCACCGGGTCGGAATGACGAGCATCGATCATTGCTGAGGCGAGTACGTCACAGCGCTCATTGAGCTGAACGCCCGAATGCCCTCGGGTCCAGGCCCAACTGGTCTGATGGGCAAGGGAGGCCTCCGCAAGGGTCCTCCAGAGGCCTGGATTCAAGAGGGTGCCTTTTTTTTTCGAAAAACCCAGCCCAGACCACTTGGTGATCCAATTCGTCATTCCATTGAATACATATTCACTATCCGTAACGACCGTCACTTTCGTGGGGCCCGTGAGGGCGTTCAGCCCGGCCAGGGCCGCGGTCATTTCCATGCGATTGTTGGTTGTGTCCGGGGCTCCGCCTCCAAGCTCCAGCTCCATTCCGCTGGCCCATAGGATTGCCGCCCAACCGCCCGGGCCGGGATTGGGTCGACAGCCCCCATCTGTATAGATGATGACCTCAGGAGATCCCGCATCGAGGCGCGGACATTTCCTGCTGGATAGTCCAGAT
>CAJWMA010000245.1 GCA_913042995.1 uncultured bacterium
CGAGGCGCTCACGATCGACATCTCCGGGGACACCGGCTATGACGAGTTGGAGGTGATTGTCGAGCCCTTCCTGGACGGAATCCCTGAGCTCTTAAACGAGTCCGTGCGGGGGGTGCGGCTCTTCAACGGAAACATTCTCGGTGTTCCCGTAGAGGTCGATGGGGACAGGGTGGAGATCGATGGCCCGATTCATTTTGATCTTTTTCCATCTGATCTTGCCGGAGGCCGGGTCGGGCTCCGGGTGCGGCTCGAGCGTCTGCGTTTCTTCGGAGATGGAGAGAGCGACTTCGGTTTCCTCGGGACCGATGAGTGGGATGCGATCTGGACAGGCAACAACATCGACATCATCGGCACCTTCGCTTTTCAGCCCAGCGTCGATGGCGAGCGCCTTGAGATTATCTCCGATGGTTTTACGGTTGAGATCGGCAGCTCAGATTTCTCCGTCAGCGGCTTCCTGGACCCGATCGGCATCTTTGACGCCCTGGTGAACGCTCTCAGCGGCCTTTTCTCGGGCCAGGTCGAAGACGCCGTTCGCGATGCTGTGCAGGGTGCCGCCGATGGAGAGATTGTGCCGATACTGGCGGAAGCCTTCAGCAATCTGAACCTCGATCTCGCCATCGATCCTGTTTCTCTTGAGACGCGCTTCAACGATGTTGTCGAAGGCCTCGGCGGCTTGTCTTTCCTCTTTGATGGCGGCTGGGCGAGCGCCTCCCCCCCCTCGCCGACCTATCCGGCTTATCCCGGTTCAGTGCTTGGGCGAGCCCCCTTTCCGGGCTTCCCGCTTGGCGTTGAAGCCCAGCATCCGGTCGATGCGACCATTTCCCTTTCTACCGACACTCTCAACCAGGCCCTGGCCGAGATCGTTGCCGCTGGAGGCCTGGGGACGACGCTCACCCTTGACGACATCGAAAGCCCGCTACCTCTCAATGTGAGCACCCTGGCGCTGGGCCTGGAGCCCCGCCTGACGAGCCTTCCGGGAGTGGATGCGGAGGATCCTCTCGCGATCGCCGTGTCGATGCGCCATCCGCCGACCATCGTGCCGGGTGAGGGAGCCCTCGATTCGTCCATCCTCGGCGTCGGGGATGAGTGGAGCTGGTTGCCAGGGGACAGCGAGCCTCCGCAAAGATGGAACACCCGCGCCTTTGATGATAGCGGCTGGTCACGGGCCGCCGCGGGGGTCGGCTATTCATCAAATCCTGATGAGACCATCCGGGTTCGTACCCGGCTGGAGGGCCTGGCCGATGGAACCTACACGTCTCTATACCTGCGGGCGGCCTTCGACCTGGAGGGCCGGGATGAAATAGAGAGCCTCAGCTTGAGGGTTCTTTTTGACGATGCCTTTGTCGCCTATCTGAATGGAGTAGAGATTGCCAGGAGCAACATTGGCGAGGAGGGAACCCCCCCGAGCTTCGATGAGCTTGCCGACAGCGTTGGAGAGCCGGACATCCTGGAGATTGACCTGCTCCAGTGGCAGGGTCTCCTGCGCTCCGAGGGTAACGTCCTGGCGATTCAGGGCCACAACGCGAGCCGTACCAGCTCTGATTTCATTCTCGTGCCGGAGGTCCTTCGTTCACTTCCCGGCCCCGAGGGAATCATCAGCGCGATTCCTGCGGAGCTGCAGGTGGCTGGTCTCGAGATCGCCTTCCTGGCGGATGCCGATGGAGATGGCGTCGGGGAAAACGATGCCGATGGAGAAGCGGACGAGGTGAGCCTTATCTCCTATTCGCTTTCTCTTTCCCTTGAGACCATGCTGGCCCTGGTTCGCCCCCCCGGGGGAGCTCCCACCCTGGTCTTCAATGTGGACACATCTGACCTGAACAAGGATGGGTTTCCCGACGCCATCGTCGGCGGCATCACGGGCCTGGACATACGCGTGGCCGGCGAGACCTTCGACATCCGGGACGAGAACCTGCTGAAGTTCGCCCAGCTGGCCATCGGCCTCTTCGGGCCTTCTCTCGGGGGCATCATCGACACGCTCGAGCTCCCCTCGGTTCCGCTGCCTGAGCTGGCCTTTGACCTGGACGCCGATGGAGAGGCGGATGTTCTCCTGGAAATCCGCGATGCGACCTTTGCCCCGGTTGACACCACCTCAGATGGCGTGGCGGACTGGATCTGCATCCTCTCAGATCTGCGATCGGCGCCGCAATAGACCGATTTTCTCCGGGTTACAGTCTCCTGCGAAGAGGCCGCGGGGTTTCGTTGACAAGGAGAGTGATCGCGCGCTCCAGGATTGGATCGCGTCCGGCCAGGTACGGAAGCTGGAATTCGACGAAGATGTCGGGCTTGACTCCCCGGCCTTCGAGGTCGATGCCATCGGTGAGGCGTTCGATCTGTATCCGGGCGTTTACCGGGAGCATGACTCGCAGCTGGCTGCCGAAGGTTACGTATCCCGCCGCACGCACCGCTCCGGCGGTGGTGTTGCCAACCAACGTGATCTTTGCCTCGCCCTTCAGTATGTAGGCGAGCACCTCCTTCGCACTTCGGGCCAGGTTGTCCACCAGGACCGCGGTCGGCCGACCATCCGCCTCGACCCGCTTGGCGATGGCCTTGAGGACCTGGACCTGCCCCCCCCGCCCCCTTAGGTCCAGGACCAGGGCCCGGGCGGAGCGAAGCTCCCTGGCCAGGGCTCCCTCGAAGATTGATACGGTCTCAGGCGAAAGCAGGTTCCAGAGGTGAATATAACCGACTCCCGGCGCGGCCGGGCCGAGCATGCGAACACTGCGCCGAGTGGAATCAAGGGCGGTAGAGGCCCGGTCGGCAGCGGCCTCGAGGTTGCGGGGGGCCTCGCCCGCTCTTCTGCGGTAGCCGAGACGGACACGTTCCCCGCTGTCGACCTGGATGGTGTACATCGAATGCCGGGCCTCATAACCGGCCAGCGTTTTGCGGGGTGAATCGGAGAACGCGATTCCATTAACGGCCAGGAGCTCATCGCCGATGCGAAGGCCGGCCTCGCGCGCGGCTCCGCCATACATCAACTCCCGTACGAAGAAACGTTCTCCAGCGCGGGTTGCCAGTTTTTGTACGGTCAGACCCAGGTGAAAGGCGGGCTTTCCATCCTCCCCCTTGCCGAGCATGCTCGCGTAGCTCCAGGGCGGAATAATCGCCGTGTGAGAAACGCCGAAGCGGTCGATGATTTCGTTGAGAGCCTCGTAGGCGGCCTGCGTTGAAATGCTGCGCCGCACCGCCTGAACCAGCTCACCCTCGATCTTTTTCAGCAGCGCGCGCTTGTTCTCCAGGGCGTTGAAGAGCCGGTGGCTTTGGAAGCGCCGAGCGAGTTCCCTGGCATCGCGTGTTAGCGCGGGATCCGGCTTGATCCTCAGCCTTACCTCCTGCTTCTTGCGGAGGACAGAGATATCGTAGGCGCCGCCGCCGGAGAGCTCCGAGAGAGCCTGCCCGAGCTTGCGGATGTTCCAGCGCAGGAGCCCGTCAAGCTCCCCGAAGCGAAGTAAAATGTCGCCGGGAAGCAGCCCCGCCGCCGCCGCGGCACTTTTTTCTTCTACCCGCGAGATCCGCAGCCCAGCGGGGGTTTCTTCCAGTCCCACGCCCAGGTAGGCGCCTTTCAGGGGAGGGTCGAAGCGGCTCTCGTCGGCGTGGCTGAGCGGGTGAGCGAGGAGGAGCAGAAGGAGCAGGAGGTGTCGCATAATTGAGATGTTGCCGTTTGATGTGCCGAGGATCAAGAAACGCGGCGCTTTTTCAAACGCCCGCTGTCAGGATGACCTGCCGGATGCCGCCCGGAAAAAATCCCAGCTCGAAGGCGAGGTCCAGCACGGTATAGCGGTCACGAATATCCCGGGCTCTTGCCAGGGCGTCAAAGGCCTCGTCTCTTTCAATGCCGAGCTCGCCGAGGCTGGCCGGGGCTCCGCCGGCCTGGAGGACCGCGCGGATCTCAGCGGCCGAGGGCAGGGCCAGCCCCGCCAACTCCTCGCGCATCTGCGGCCACTCTGCGCGTAGAAGCGCAGTCCTTGCGGCGAACCCCGCGAATTTTTTCTCCGCCTGCGGCAGGATGGCCTCCGCGAGCTCTCCGTGGGCGATTCGTATTCTCTCCGATGTTCTCGGCCAGTTGGGAGCCTTCGGGAACTCAGGGTCTTCCAGGTCGACCAGGTGCTGGTAGAGCGCGGCGCAGAGGCAGGTGGCCACCCCGACCTGGGCCCCATGAAGACGCAGCTCTCTTCCGCAGACGAGAGCTTCCATATCCCAGAGATGGCTGAGGAGATGTTCTCCTCCGCTGGCCGGGCTGCTGCTCCCGGCGACGACCATAGATACTCCACTCAGAACCAGGGCCCTGGCGAGGGCTTCATGGGCGCCACCATCTCCGGCCGGCAGCCCGGCAGCGTGCTCCGTTGCATGGGTAACGGCCTCGTCGACGATTCTTCCCGGGAGAGTTTCGAAGCCGCTGCCTTCGAGTCGATTGCCGAGCCACCAGTCCGCCGTGCTGACGGGCTTGCTCAGAAGGTCTCCCAGGCCGGCCGCAGCGAGGGCGGGAGGCGCCTGGCAAAGAACCTCGGAATCGAGAATAATAGCGCGCGGCGGCCGCGCGGCGATGGTGGTTTTGAGTCCGTCGACCAGGATGGCGGCGATTCCACTGGCGTAACCATTCATGCTGGCGGCGGTCCCGAAGGCCATGTATGGAACGCCGCTCAGGGTGGCGGCCATCTTGGCGATGTCGTTAACCGTACCCGCGCCAACGGCGATGATGCCGGAGAACCCGCCCGCCTCGACCGCGGCGCATGTCAGGCCAATCTGCTCGGTGTTCGCATGGGGGTCATCCGGCAGGAGGTGAAGTCCGTGTCCGTTTTCCGGGCGTCCCGATGCGCGAAGCGTGTCGGCCCGGCCAAGGGCATCCCAGGTGCGGGGGTCGGCAAGCCAGAGAGGCTTTCGCCCTACATGTGCAGCGGCGAGCCGGGGGATTTCCCCGCAAAGATCAGCCCCGATGAGAACTTCTTCGCTCAGGTCGAGGCCGTCCGGAAGGGTCTCACTGCACAGATCCACAAGCTTCATGTTGCCAGCTTACCGTCCCCGCGCGGTTCCAGCTATAGCCGGGTGCGTTATTCGAGGCCATCTCTTCAACTGCGAAGGTCTTTTCAGGGCCAGAAGGAGGCGATCGTGGCTATGGCCCAGATCAATATTCCCCCGCCGATTTTGCCGACGATTCCCAGCAGGCGGCCCGTAGCGGCTCCCCCGCCGGAGCGCAGCGAATCCCGCATATTCTTGCCTTCTCTTCTTTCCCCGAATAGAGCTCCCAGAAAGGCTCCTCCGCAGGCTCCGAAGACGGATCCTACGATCGGTATCGGCAGGAGGAAGGTGCCCAGGATTCCGCCAGCCAGGCTACCCGCAAGAGCCCAGAGCGCTCCCTTGCGGGAGCCGCCTGATATTCGCGTGCCGGCCGCGCCGGCCGCGAACTCTATTATTTCAGCCAGGATGGCGATGATCGCGAGTGCCACCAGGGTCTCAATGGAAAACAAGCCGGGCTCTCCACCCCACAGGATGAACCCACCTACAGCGGTGACCATCAGCCAGTTTCCAGGAAGCTGGAGTACGGTTGCGACCAGGAACAGTGTGTTGACAAGCAGCAGCCCGATGGCGAG
>CAJWMA010000246.1 GCA_913042995.1 uncultured bacterium
GAACCTTGTCAAGCGGATGCAGATCGAACCATTTCCGAGGCGCGTAGAACGGCACGTGCGGCCTGTAGAATCCAAGGGCTACGAAGAAGGGCTTGGCGTGCTTCCTGTCCAGCAGATCAATGACCCAGCTGGCATCCTTGTAGTCGTTGCTCTTGTTGCCTCCATAGTCCTGGGGCCCGAAATCCCAGAGCCCCTTGAGCTCCGACTGGATCCTCTTCGCCCCCTTGTCCACCTGCCCAGGGGTAGGCCCGATGTGGTCGAAGGACCGCTTCTCCGTTCGTGAGCCGTGGTAAATCTTCCCAGCCGTGAATGTTTCGTACCCGTTGGCGCTGAAATGCTCGGTCAGGGTCACACGGTTCCTGTTGAGAGCCGTGGATCGAAACCAGGGCCTGTTTTCATAGATCCCGGTAGTCGAAGGCCTCAAACCCGTCATGAAGCTGGTGCGGGAAGGATTACAGATCGGGGCCTGGCAGTGGGCATTGGTGAAAGAAACACCCCGTCTCGCGAGTCGTTCGATGTTGGGCGTCAGGCTCTGCGGGTGCCCATCCAGGCCGACAACCCAGTCATTCAGGTCATCTACCGTAATCAGAAGCACATTGGGAGGCTGTTGATCATCAGCAGCGGGCAAAGCCCGGGAAAGCCCGAAGAGCAGACCGAAAAAAAGGAAACCTCGAAAGCCCACTCTACTGCCCTCCCGGCTTGCGGGCTTCCTTGAGAAGCTTAAGCGCATCGGCCTTCCCGATCTTCCTGACCAACCGGACTGGCCGTGAAGGCATGCTGCCATCGTACTCATGGTTCCACTCAAGCCGGGCATAGTCACCGTCCTTCATGGAGGCCACCACCTTAGCCTCTGGTGAATTCCCCAGAGGTTTTTTGTCAAAATCACTGACCTGGAACCGGAAGGTTTTCTTCATCGGGTCGCCATATTTCCCGGGCTTCTCGTATTCAAGATAACCCTCGACCGAGAATACAGCAAACTCCCCGGACTGGCCGCAGGTCTTCGGGCAGCGGCTGGTTCGGCCCCTGCACAGTCGGTATTCCTTGCCCTTGAACATCGCCACGGTAACGTGCCGGGAGAGCACCTGGTTCGCTTTTTCAGCCGGCTTATCCCCGGTTTCTTTATTCTTCCCGCCCTTCTTCTTCCGCCGGTTCTTTTTACCCCCCTTCGACTGGGGCTCCCCGGCAGCCGCGGGCAGCGATCGCGTGTCGAAAGCCTTCCCCCCTGTATCCTTCCACCACTTGATGGCCTGCGCGCGCATCTTCTTCATTCGCTCAGCCTGCCCCGGCTTGCCTCCGAGGCTCTTCAGCTCCAAGGGGTCGACATCGAGGTCGTATAGATCTTCATCTCCCTTCTTTCTGGCGGGAAATTCCGTCGCGATCGACTGGATCCTGAAATATTTCCCGCTCATGGAAGCCTTAACGTCCTGAAGGTAGTAGATGTATTTCCACCTCTTGTCACGCGCGTAGATGGCGTAGATGTCACGTTCAGGACGTTGATCATCTTTTGTCGCGAAGGCGGGATAGATGGCGCCAAAGAGCATCTCCCTGTTTTCCGTTGTCTTCCCGTCAATGATCGGCTTCAGACTCTTCCCGGCGATGCCCTCGGGAATCTCGGCCCCAGCGTAGTCAAGAATGGTCGGAAAGACATCCAGGGTGCTGGTCAGGCAGCCGAACCTCTGGGCCCCCTTGATCTTGCCCGGCCAGGTAAAGAATACCGGCGTCCGGACTCCCTTCTCAAAAGGCGAACCCTTTGAAGGGCGCCCGTTACACCAGCCATTATCGATGAGAAAAACAAAGAGAGTGTTCTCGTAGAGCCCCTTCTCCTTGAGCTTCCCCTCGAGCTGCCCCACCCCATCATCAAGCCAGGCCTCCATCGCGAAACTCAGCCGTTCCTTCTTGAGAAAGGTTTCCCGGTTTTCGGCCGAGATGTAAGCCGGCACCGGGATCTTTACATTCGTGAAAAGGTCGCGGTATTTCTTCGGGGGATTGTGCGGTGTATGAGGCATCAGGGGCGCCCACCAGATAAAAAGCGGCTTCTTGCCGCCGACCTCATCAATGAAGGAGAAAAGGTCTTCCTGGCCTTTTCGAACGAAAGTCCTGGCCGTCTTACCCTTGCCGTGGGTGAACCCCATCTCTCGAGGGTCACCCTCCCAGTACTTCCCCTCGACATAGGTAGCGTAGCCGGCCTTCTTCAACTGGCCGGGAAGCGAGTTGCTGGCGCTGAGCTTCTTCGTCCCGTAGTTGTAGTAAATCCCTGATTGGTGCGGCCAGCGCCCGCTGAGAAAGCTCGCAAGGGTCGGATGGCAGCGGGACATTGGAAGGTGGGCAACCGAGAAGACGGTTCCGGAATTTGCCAGCTTGTCCAGGTTCGGGGTGTGGACGATCTCATTTCCCATGAACCCCAGGTGTTCATTGTCATGATCATCGGAAATGACAAAGACGATATTGGGCTGGGCGGCGGACGATTCCGGCGAAAAGGACAGGACGGCGCAGACCGCCAGGATAAAGCTGACGGCAAGAGCCCTGGGCTTGATGTGCATATAGTTTCCCTCGGTGTTCTCAGGCTGGCATTAAAAAAGCCCGCCGCGGCGGCGGAGCATCATCCTGCACGAGTTCCAGCTCCCATGCAAGGCTCCTTGAACCCGGAGAACAGAGCAACCCATTGAAAAAAAAACGCCTGTCTCTTCCAATAGGGGGACAGATAATGGCTCCTGCCCGGGGCCATCCTGGTTCAGGATTTTTCACCCAAGGATACAAGCCATGCGCGTCTGCCTCAGCCTGTTCATTCTGTGCTTCCTTGCTGGCACAGCGACGATCTCAGCCGAAGACTGGAACCAGTTCAGGGGAGCTGCCGGGAATGGAAAAGCCCTGGCTAAGCTGCCCCTGGAATTCTCCGAAAGCGACGGCCTCGCCTGGAAGGTTCCCCTGCCCGGCAAGGCCTGGTCCTCGCCTGTCATCTGGAAAAAACAGATCTGGGTCACCAACGCCCTGCCCGATGGGCACAAGCTCTGGGCGCTCTGTTTCGACCTGGAGACTGGCAAGAAGATCCATGACATCCTTGTCTTCGATGTCGCGGAGCCTCAATTTTGCATCGCCAAGAACAGCTACGCCTCTCCCACCCCTGTCATTGAGGAGGGAAGAATCTTTGTGAGCTTCGGCGCCCATGGAAACGCCTGCATCGACACGGCAACGGGCAAGACCATCTGGGAGCGGCGCGACCTTCAATGTAACCATCATCGCGCGCCGGCAAGCTCCCCTGTCCCATACAAAGATCTTTACATTCTCCACTTTGATGGCTTCGACAAGCAATACGTGATCGCCCTCGACAAGAAAACCGGGGAAACCCGCTGGACCCACCAACGCGCCTTTGATTTTCGAACTGACAATGGAGACAGGAAAAAAGCCTACGGGACGCCCTCGGTCATTACCCACAAGGGCCTGACCCAGCTCATCGCCCCCGCCGCCGTCGCGACTGAATCTCTCGACCCGCTGACCGGGAAGCTTCTCTGGACAGTCTACACCGGCGGCATGAACGCCTCGGCCCGCCCGCTTTACGGTCACGGCCTGGTCTTCATCACCAATGGAATGGGTCGAATGTCAGCCGTGCGGCCCGAAGGCAAAGGCGAACTCCCGGGAAAGAATATCGCCTGGGCCTCAAAGCGGGGCGTCCCGAAGAAATCTTCCCTTATTCTTGATGGAAAACTTCTCTTCATGGTCAGCGACCTGGGCGTAGCCTCCTGCGTCGATGCCGAGACAGGCAAGGCGCATTGGACGGAACGACTAGGGGGAAATTACGCCGCATCGCCGATCTTTGCCGGGGGACGAATCTATTTCTTCAATGAAGATGGAGACATTCCAGTCATCGAAGCCGGAAAGAAATTTAAACTGCTGGCGCGCAACAAGCTCGCCGATGGTTTCATGGCGAGCCCGGCAATCTCCGGCGACTCACTGATCCTCAGAACCAAGTCGAATCTCTACCGAATCGGAAAATGACCTCCGGTCTCGTTTACGCCTGGGGCCTACTACCACCCTCCATCTGCGATGTATGCTCCAAGGAAGGCTCCCATCTCCCCCCACTTAAATGACAGCTGTATAATGACTTACCGTTATCGACAGGAATACGCTTGGAAAGTTGCCCCCGGATGTTTGAACTGTAGGCTCATGCGGATTCCCACGAAACACATGGACACTTGAAAATGAACCATCACATGATTCACTTCCTGGCGGTCAGCTTCTTCATAGCGACGACTTTCGCGCCGGCCAATGGCCTTCGGGCCCAGGAGGAAACGCTCGAAGACCAGCTTCGGCAAAAGGAAGAAGATCGCATCGGACGCCTCTTCGAAAAAATCGTACCTACGCTCGATGAAGCGCGAAAGCTTGTTGACCGGCACGACCAGCTTCCCAAGCGGCGGTTCCTCCTGTTGCGGCCATTCGGAGACGACCAGGAAAGCAACGAAGCCGAGACAACCCAGCTGCTGGATGAGGCGATCGAGATGCTCGATTCGTCACCGCTTCGCGACCTCTGGAGAGAGCTGCACGCCACCCGCAAGCTGATTCGCAAGGGGCATCACAAGCTTGCCGAGTACAGGCAACGCCGGGTATCCGCTCCCCGCGAGAAAGAAGCCGGCCTGTTCGACAGGGCGTTCATCTCCACCAAGGAAGACTACGACAAGATGATCGCAGCTGAAGAAGGAGAGATCAAGGCGAGCGAGAAAGTCGTAGATGACCTGAAAGATGGGATCGTCAAGCTGCTGAAGGACCTCCATCTCGACATCGACAGAGATGGGCTCGAGTCCCTGCTCTCATCCGTCTCAGGCGACGACTTCGTCTCGATGATTGCCCTCTTTGACAATATCAGGCAGCTTACCGGGCAACTCCAGGACCTGACGGAACAAAGCGGCGAGGCGCTCGACATCGCCAAGCGCTACTACGGAATGCATGTTGTGCTGGTCAAGATCATGGATCGCATGCAGCACCGATTTATAACGGAGATCGACCAGGAGCACATCCCCCGCCTCCAGGGATACACCAAGGATGCCGAGGGAAACATCCGCCAGGCCCTCGAGCTCATACGCAAAGAGGGCGGAGATGAGAGCATCCTTCGAAGCAATATCGAATCCAATGAATTGACGATGAGAGCGGCCAAGCTCTACACCGAATACCTCCTCCAGAACGCCGACCTCATTCGATCAGAGAACAAGCAGATCAAAAAAAACCTGTCGACTGCGCTGAACACCTACAAGACCGTCAAGCTGAGCAGTGACGTCTCCCGCCTCATGAAAACGGGAAGACAGAATTTCGAAGCCCTGATGAAACTGCAGATCCCGCCGCTGAGGGAATTTCGCAACGAGATGCTTCGAAAAGAATACCAACGCATGACGACTGAGCTGCTGAACCCCTGATGATGCGGAACACCGGCACAGAAGATTCCTGCCGGAACAGGCGCCCCTTCAAATGACCCAGAATGAAAACACAGCCCCCTCCCAGGCCTCCTGGGTCGGCTTCCTTCTTCCCCCGCTGGTCGTCCTCGCGGCGGGTTTCCTCTGGGTTGCCGCAAGCCGAGACGATTCCCGGAGAGCCCCTG
>CAJWMA010000247.1 GCA_913042995.1 uncultured bacterium
GCCTTGATCCTTGTCGGACGAAGACCCTGGTCCTGAATCTTCCTGATCGCCTCGTCCTTGGATTCCGCAGTCACCTCGGACTGGACCTTCTGGCCATCTTTTTTTACTGCTTCAAACTCGAAGACGGGCATAAGCCCTCCTGTACCCCACCGTACCTACTTGATTGTCTTACTTATTTCTTACGTATAACGACCCGGCAGACTTACATCCATCCGATTGCCGAGGAGAGCCCGCAGACGGTTTTCGTGCGTTCCTGACCGGACGGGTGATCTTCATTTCTCGCTATCCAGAAGCGACCTCCATATTAGCACGAGCCCAGGAACCGGCAAAGAACAGAATAGCTTCATCGGCCTCAGAGGGCTCCCAGAACGCTCAGAGCGGGGTTTCGTCACCAAGCTCGCCGCGCAATAAATCGACGAACTGGCCAAATTCCTCTTTGTTCCGAGAGTCTAGCTGAACCAGGTTTTCGTGCGCGCTCAAAACTACCCGCTGGCGTTCATTCTGGCTGACGGCACTCGACTCGAGCCTCTGGAGTTCGATCTCCGGCAATTCTACCGGCGAATCACATAGCTGAACAAACTTGTCGATCCCCACCTCACCGAGAATCCGGCTGTGATCTTCAAGCGTGTTGACCAATACCACGAGCTTCGCCTCGCGCGAAATCCCCAGGAGGATCCCCATAAAGGTGCTGTCAAACCCATCGCATAGAGACAAATCGAAGATGAACTTGCGTCGTTCCTTCCCCTCGAGGTTCACGATAAATTGCTGAAAACCGATGCTGTTGTTCATCGTGCCCAGACCGACAACCTGGACGAAAACGATATCATCGCTTTTAGCAACCAGGAAATGCCCTTCACCTGGTTTCGAATAGGAAGAGGAGGGACTCATCGACAAAGCAGCCTGCTTCAGAAACTGAGATCTGCAGGTAAATAAAAACCGGCCTGTCCCGAGTTCGTCGCTCAAGAGACGCCGTATGACACACGCTAACGCCAGCTACAACTCGCAAGAGAATTGATCCGCGGCGGCAGCGATTGCCGACCGGGAAGAAACGCCAGCGCTACAGCTATTGTGTAGCAAGGGGGCGGGAGGGTCAAACGATTGCATCAAGGTTGCCGCAATCGTAAAAAAAGATCAGAGCTCTTCGAGGAGCTTCCTGGCCGCTCCCTCGATACGCTCGGAGGTTTCATATTCTCCGGCTTCGATGAGACGCTTGATCTCTTCCACCTTCTCCATACGAACCGCAGGTACCTGGGAAAGCTTCTCGAGCAATTGAGCCTGCTCGGAAATATTTACCTCGTCGGCTACCTTATCCGTAGACGCCGCCTTGTCAGGTCGCTGCGCCTCGGTCGGTTTCAGTTCCGGTCTCTCCGGACCGGAAATACCACCTGGACCATGAATTTCCATATTGTCCCCTCCCTTAACAGTCTGCGGGACTTGATTAGATGCCTGTAAACAGGCAGAAAACATCCCCTGTTATGATCAAATTTCACCTGATTTTTATCAGAGGATAAAGCCTTACTGCTACCCTCTTATCGGTCAGGCTCGCTGAAACCTTTGATAAAATCATGGTTTTTAAGGATTTTAGGAATTCAAATCTGCCCGAAAATGCTCCTGCCAGAGGGCTGCGGGCAAAAATCAACACCTCAACATAACTTGATTCTCATGAAGCGAGTCCTTACGTCCAAAGGACTTGCGTAGACTGGGAGGCTCCGTTCCCCCCCCCACCACGGCCCGCCTGCATGGGAAATGAAGGCGACTGGCGGCGGAGAAAGAAAAAATCAGAAAAAGGCGGTAACTTCTCGAAGTTACCGCCTTTTTCGCAGACATCCGCAGTGACCGCTACTTGCTTTGAAGCTCAATGACCACCTCGTGATGCTGCCCGGAAACAGTCTGTACCTGGACTTCCGCACTTACGGGCGGATTACCAAACCGGTGCGCCTTGACGGTGTAGTTGCCGGGAGAGACTCCGAGAAATTCGAACACGCCCTCGCGATCGGTCTTGGTTGTGCCGCCGGTAGCGGAGGTCGATTTATCAGCGCCGATGAGATAGACGGCGATACTTTTGACAGCCTGACGCCGTGAATCGACCACGACTCCGGATATGCTCGCAGCTGCGGCCAACTCAACCAGGAGTCCCTGGCTCTTGCCGGAGATCCGCGGGTCTACACCGCTCAGGCGCTCCTTGGCGAAATTGCCGTGGCTCACCTCGAGCGAGAGGACCTGGTCCTTGAGGCCCGCGAAGAAGAACTCCCCGGCGGCATCGGTTGTCACGATCGAGGTCGCCTTGCCGGGCTGGAAGGCCCTGGCGCCCTGGACAACACGTACCCTGGCACCTTCAACAGGCTCATTCGTTCCGGCTGCAACCACCACACCGCTCACGGTGCCGCCTTCACTCAGCTCGATATCGCCGACATCAAGGACGTCACCCGCCTCGACGCGGAGATCAGTCAGGGTCACGGCCGCGTACTGCAGAGAACGAATCGAGAGAGTGTAGATTCCATTCCCGACGCCCTTGTACTCGAAGCGTCCATCGGCTGGATTAAAATTGCGCGCCCTCAGGCGGGAACCGCTCTTGGCCTGGCCGTCCTTCGACTGGGGCCGAACAGTAAAGGATTTCGCGGGATTGCCGGCGGGGTCCAGTACGCGCCCGATGATGACAGCCAGGGGCTTGAGTTCTACGCGGAGATCCTGAGAACCCACCTTGACCTGTTCGGCCCGGTAGGTTCCGTGGTCTTTGCTGTTGATCTCAAGCTCGACAAAGTCTTCGGCGATGATGCTGGTGAACTCGAAGGCTCCCTTGCCGTTACTGACGACCCGGTGCTCCTTGAGGCCCGCTCCAAGATCACGCACGATCACCTCGGCGCCCTGGATCGGCTCGTCTTCGGTATTCACCACCACTCCCGCAAGCTTCCCTCCCTGCTCCAGGATGATCTTGACCCCCGTATTCCGCGTGCCTTCACGAACTTCAACATCAGGCGTGTGGCTGTCCACGTAGCCGGGCCCCTTGGCGATCAATTCATACTTTCCTTTGTGGAGACCGCGCAGGAGGAACTTGCCTCCATCGGAAGTCTGCATGCTCGTTCCGGGAACGAGATCGGTGCCCCCCTCGGGGCGTCCCTCGACCCAGACCCCATTGATGGGCTGCCCCTCACTGTTGCTCACCACTCCCTGGATCTCACCGCCAAGCTGAATCTCGAGATTGCCGATCTCCACCTCCTGGCCGGAGGCCAGGGCGAACTTGTCCGAGTAGCTTTCGAGGTAGCCGGTCATCTTGACCCGAACCTCAAGTTCCTCCCCTGGCTCGACGTTACCGATCATAAAGCTGCCCGTGCGATCGCTGGTCGCGTTTCCAAGCACCCTCAGCGTGGTCTGGGCATCCGAGGCCGGACGAACCTCTACATGCGCCCCGGGAATCACATCGCCGGCTGTATTGACAACGGTTCCAAGCACCGAGCCGGTCTGGTAGAGCTCGAAGATCTGCTCATACTCCTGGCCCTTCCTGATCGCGACCTGTTTCTTCTGGCGGGCGTAGTTCTCGGCCCGGACATAGACGTTTACCGGGCGGCGCCCGCTGCTGAGACCGCCAATAATGTAGGCTCCCGCCTCGTCGGTAACCGCCTCCTTGCGAAGGTTTGCAAGATCGCTGGCGGAGACGGTCGCTCCCGCGATCGGCTCGTTCGATTGCGCATCGAGAACAAAACCCGCCAGGCGACCGCCAGGACCCAGGCGAAGGCTGACCTCCTCCTGCGAAGGCTGTACATCCTTGCGCTGCAGGGATTCGTAGTCCTCATGCGAAACCATCAGCATATAGCGAGCATCGATGAGGGTGTCGAAACTGAAGAAGCCGTTTTCATCGGTGAAGCGGTCATTCTGAGAGAAATCGATCTTGATCTGGTCACGCGGCTGGACATGCACCCCGACCGGGTTGGCCCGAACCCTGGCGCCCACCACCGGCTCATCATCCGGCCCCCGAACGTAACCTGAGATAAGATTGCCTGCCTTGAGATCAAACACCTTCGCCGGATTATCACCGGGAAGGATCCTCAGCCGCAGCTCGCGGTGCTCCTGGTACATGGGAGCGGTGACCAGGAAGTTGTAGAGTCCCGCTCCAAGGCTCTGGAGCTTGAACCTGCCATCCGAACCAGTCTCGAACTCCTCGACCGGGGGACGGTTCTTCATCATGATGACGTCGAAGAGCCCGACATCCACAGGCTCTACATAGGCCATGACCTTGGCCCCGGAGACCGGGCCGCCCCCTTGTCCCTTGACCAGGCCCTCGAAGACTCCACCTTTCTCGAGGATAAGCTTGAGTCCCTCCCTGGGAGCCCTGACCTCACTGACCGTCCCCGGGGAGAAGGTCGCCGCCACGGCCCGTATGGAATACCAATAGCTCTCAAGTCCATCGAGCTGGAACTTCCCATCGGGCCCGGTAACTGTCTCGGAATGGACCTCTGCATTCAATTTCTCGAGATCGACCATCTTCCGGAGCAGGCCTTCCATGTCTTCATCTGGATCGGCCAGTTCCTTAAAAGCGAAAACCTTCGCTCCGGGAACCGGCTTGCCTCCGCGGTCAAGCACGATACCGCTGATCGAGGTGCCCCGCTCCAGCTTGAAGACCAGGGACTGGGGTACCTGGTCCTTCACCAACACGATATCCATGCTGGTGCCGGTGTAACCCGCGCACTGGGCCATGACCTCGTAGGAGCCCGGCTCGAGGGCGAACGCGACGTTGCCGGCCTTGCCTTCGACTCCGCCAAGACTTTGGAGGTCAACCTCGGAGCCAATTCGATCCGTCTCACTTTTTCTGAACACCCGCACCTTGGCATTTCGCAGGACCCTGTCGCGCGCCTTCTCACGCACCTCGACACTGACCTTGACGCTGCCGCGGACGATCTTCTCTTCACGGCCAACCCGGCGAAACTTGCCGGCATCTTTGTCGGACTCGGCTTTACCCTCGGGGGCTGTGGTCTCTTCGACACCGACCACTTCAACCGCATCGTTCACCTCCGTACCACTGTCAGTGGCCAGGAAGATCCCGATAATTGCCCCAAAGAAAAGCACGCTGACGACCGCCGCGATTTTGACGCTGGTATTCATCTTATCTCACTCCGACAAAGAGGGCTCCACCCCCCACGGGCAGTTGCCCTCGATCCTGTTTTCTGATCGAGTTATTAATTGAGCCAACCGTTACGGAATTCCCCGGGAAAGTCAGCCTGGGAAAACAATCGGACCCATCCTGTTCTTTTCGGTATTCAGCTGGCGAAACCTGCAGCAGATCATGAGTTTCAAGAAATCATTCCCAGTCCGCTCAAGGTTCTCCGCAAAGATACCGGAAGGTATTTGACCTGGTAGTTTAGCAGTCTTAACAAAGGACTACTGAGTCCTGAATCCTCTCTGCATGTTCCGAAAATCATCAGCGAAAAACAGTCGCTGAAACAGGAGATAAAAAGCAACCCGCATACCACGGAGCGGAAAAATCTTAAGTTACTTATTTTAAATGACTTACATATAAAGTGGTGGCCGTTTGTCTGAATTTGTCTGTATTACATAAATACACTTTTGTGTATTTTCGCTCAGAA
>CAJWMA010000248.1 GCA_913042995.1 uncultured bacterium
CGCGCAACGGGGCTGATTTTTCAACCGATGAAATGGATGTGCAGCTCGCTGGATCGGGCCCGGCGCGCCTGCGGCAGGTGCTGGTCAATGGTGAGAGCTACGGCCTCACCCATACCACCATGACCGGGTGGAGTATCAACGAGATCCCCCTTGGTCCAGGGCCGAATGTTCTCGAGCTGTTGGCCTTTGATCTGAATGGTGACCTCATCAGCGCTGACTCCATCACCGTTACGAGTACCGCCGCTGTCGAACCCCCGGAGCTCACTGCCATCGAACCTGCCGAGGCCCTGGCGGGTGATACTATCGAGATCCGCGGCAGCGGCTTCCTGCCCGGGCTCACGGTCCTTTTTGGCGAGACGCCCTCTCCCCGGGTGAACCGGGCCTCCGACACCCTGCTGACTGCCGAGGTGCCGCCTGGTGAGGGACTGGTCGAGGTGAAGGTCAGCAATTCCAATGGCCAGGAGTCTGCCACCGTCAGCTTCAGCTACCTTGATCCGGCGCCGACCTTCATGCGGGGGGATGCCAATGGCGATGGGTTCCTCGATATCAGTGATGGGATCGCGGTTATCAATTATCTCTTCATCGGCCGGGAGCTCGATTGCCTCGATGCCGCCGACGTCGACGATGACGAGGAGCTCTTGATCACAGATGGAGTCTACCTGCTTGATTTCCTCTTCAGGACCGGCTCCGCCCCTCCGGCTCCCTATCCCGATCCCGGGCCCGACCCCGAGGGCGAAGCTCTTGGCTGTGGTATTTAACCCCTCATAGTTTGCCCAATGGGTTCGGAGGGGGGTAAAATAGCGGAAACGGAGGGTAAATCGGGGAAGGAGACCCATGCATAAATTTAATGACCCGGCCGGCCGCTTCACAGCGTTGCAGGCGACGAGGCTTCCAACAGCCTGTCTTTTCACAATCGCGTTGGTGTTGTTTTTATCTGTCGCAGGGCGGCTGCAGGCGCTGACCATCTCGGAGGTCATGTACCACTCGAGCACGGCGGCTGCCAGCGGCGATGAATTCATCGAGATCTATAACGAGAATGTCGATCCTGTAGATCTGAGCGGCTACTCCATCTGCAACGGGATCAATTTCGTTTTTCCCCGCGGAACCTACCTCGATGGCCATTCTTACCTGGTGGTCTGTGCTGATGAGGCGGTGATCCGTGACCGCTACGGCATCACCAATACGATCGGCAACTGGGCCGGGTCCCTGGACAATTCCGGTGAACGGATCGAGATCTGCAATACCGGCGGCAAGGTCGTGGTCGAGATGCGCTACAACGACCGCGGCAAGTGGCCCGTCGGCGCCGATGGTACTGGACACACCCTGGCGCTGAAGGCTCCCTTCCTGGATGTCGACGACGCGGACAACTGGCGCCTGAGCAGAGAGCTCTGGGGGACGCCCGGCCAGCCAAACGGGCCATCCTTCGAGGCGGGGGCGGTCTTCGCGCCGCCGGCCAACGGCATGAACGGGAACGGTTTCATTCTCACCTGGATGGTTCTCGGGCCTTTTACCGGGTCCACCTGCGACCTCGGTGACTCGGCGCTGCGGGCGGACTGGCTGCGCGAATCCGGCGCCGGCCGCCGACAGACGGATATGGAGTGGGGGGCGGGGGACGTGGTCAACACCAGCTTCGCGGTCGCCCGCTCCACCGGCCTGCACCGGAACTCCCCGACGAACACCCCGACTGTCGAAGAATATATTTCCTTCGACGACACCATCGATTTCGATGGGGCGGTCTGGCCGCCGAACCCGGATAACGTGATGGGCTACGCCTTTACCTATGTCGACAATGTTACGGGATCGAACCTGAACGCCAGTATCGGTTGCGCCAGCGATGACGCCATCGCGGTCATGATCAACGGCACCCACGTCCATGTAAACGATGCCTGCCGTGGTGTCGGTGGGGCGGGCTCGATCCAGGACACCGCCTCGGTGACCCTGCGGCCCGGTAAGAACCTGGTGGTGGTGAAGGTTTTCGAGAACGGCGGCGGCTGGAGCTTCCGGCTGCGTTTCCAGACCAGGAACGGCGGTACGGCGATCACGGATTCTTCGGTAATCCAGGTCACCACGGATGTCGAGGCCGGTCTCGATTTCAATGGTGGTGGAGACCCGATCAAGGATCCCGGCGGGGGAGAGCCCGACGATCCCGGACCCGACCCCCTGCAGGAGGCGGGCAGCACCCCGGTGTTGATCAACGAGGGGCTCATGTTTACCGCCGGCGACCGCTGGATCGAGCTCTACAACCGTTCCGGCTCTTCGGTCAACCTTGCAGGGTATTATCTCACCGATGATCCGGGCAATCTCACCAAGAGCAGGCTGGCTGCCGGAACGAGAATCTCTTCAGGTGGCTATCTGACCTTCACAGATACCGAGCTGGGCCTTGATTTTTCGATTAGCGAGGAGGCCAACCGGGTCTTTGTCGCCCTGGTGGACGATAGCGGCGAGAAGGTTCTCGATGCCTACAATTTCGAACCCGAATACCTCAACATGAGCGAAGCCCGGGTTCCGGATGGGGATGACGAGTTCGAAGGAGCCTCAGATGCCACTCGTGGGGCCGCCAATAGAATGACTGTGAACCAGGACATCGTGATCAACGAGATCATGTACCACCCGCTTGGTGACAACGAGGACAAGAGCTACCTCGAGCTCTACAACAGGGGCAACAGGACGGTCGATCTCACCGGCTGGGAGCTGAATCGCGGTCTTAATTTCAGTTTTCCCGATGGCACCCGGATGGCATCCGATACCTATCTTGTCATCGCCCGGAATCCCCGCTTTGTTGAAGAGGTGCACGGGCTGCCGGCCAACTCGGTCCTCGGTCCCGAGCAGACCGCGGAGGCCCTCGACGATTTCCAGACGCTGCGTGACAGCGGCGAACGCCAGACCCTCAAGGACGAACTGGGTCGAACGGTTGACACCGTCCGCTATTACGATGGCGGAGACTGGCCGCGCTGGGCGGATGGGCTTGGCTCCTCGATGGAGCTGATCGATCCCTACCAGGATAACCGTTTCGGAGTGGCCTGGGATGCCAGCGATGATTCTGAGAAGGCCGAGGTGGAACACTTCAGCTATGTCGGGCGTCATGGTGGTGGCGAATCGGAATTGCATGTGCTGTTGTTGACCAGGGGGATGACCATGGTCGACAACCTCTCGATCGTCGGCGGCGCGGTTCGAAATGATGATACCGAGCTGATCGCCGACGATGAGACCTGGCGCTACTTCAGGGGCACGCAGGCGCCGCCTGCGAATTGGAGAGACGGCACCTTCGACGACTCCGGCTGGGAGAGCGGCCGCACCGGGATCGGCTACGGTGACAACGATGACAACACCGAGCTCGACGATATGCGCAACAACTACCTGACGGTCTTCTGCCGCAAGACCTTCAACGTTACCAATATCGAGGATATCAACGAGCTCATCCTGTCGATCACTGTCGACGATGGCTTCTACGCCTATATCAACGGCGTCCAGGTTGCCTCCTACAACGTCAACAGCCCGGACTGGGACGCCGCTGCCTCGGGCGCCGGGGAGCCCACCCTGGTGGAGCGAACCCTGGAGAACCCGGGCGCGGTTCTGCGCCTGGGGCAGAACGTTCTGGCGGTACAGGTTCACAACGGCAATCTCAGCAGCTCCGACCTGAGCTTCATACCCCGCCTGGTCGACCGCACCACGACCTTCGTCGATGGCAGCGAACAGCTCACCAACGGCAGCTTCAACTCCAACACCAGGGGCTGGATGCTGGAGGGGACCCACTGGCGTAGCGGCCGGACGACCATCGATCCGATCGATGGAGCCGGCTCACTGAAGGTGGTCGCCGCCGGCCGGGGGGACAATAAGGTCAACCGGATCGAGACGCCCTCGGGTGGAACCGGCCTGGCGAATCTCAGCACCAACGAGGATCTGCAGATCTCCTTCGATGCCCGCTGGGTCATCGGCTCCCAGACGCTCCTGACCCATGGCTACCAGCATGCGATGGCGAAGTCTCATCGACTCGCTGTGCCCGAGAACCTGGGCACTCCCGGGCGGATCAACAGCGTCACCCAGCGCCTGATCAATGAGACCGGCGCCGCGAATCTCGGGCCGGTCATCAGGGATGTGTGGCAGGATCCGCCGGTTCCGGGCGCCAACGAGGTGGTCACGGTTTACGCGAAGATCAGTGATTCAGATGGGGTCGGTAATGTGCGCCTGCGCTACTCTTCCAATAACCCCTCCGCAAATCCATCGACCGCGACCATGACGCATCTCGGTGGAGGCCTCTATTCCGGCACAATCCCCGGGCGTTCGATGGGGACGAAGGTGGTCTTCTTTATCACCGCTGAGGATGCTGGAGGCCGGCAGGGGCGGTACCCTGTCGATATCAGGGAGCGGACCCATCCCCTGGTGCTCAACCCCCTCTCCATCGGCCGCAACGATGAGCGCTACCTGATCTACCGGCATACCGAGCGCTTGCCCTCGACCAACTACCACAGCTACCGCTTCTGGATGACCGACGCAGATGAGTCGCGCATGGGAAGCCGCCGCCAGCAGTCCAACGACCTGGTGCCCGGCACCTTTGTTTACGGAGGATCCCGCCTGTACTACGGGTCGGCGACCCGCTTCTCGGGCAGCCCCTTTGCCCGCGGCGGCTGGGGCGGCAGCTTCCGGGCTGTCATGCCGAGGGATGATCTCCTGCATGAGCGGATCCGCAAGATGAACCTCGACAGCCATCATGGCAGCGGCACCAACGCCCGTGAGCGAATCTCTCACTATCTTCTGCGGCACAACCAGGGCATGGAGGGGACGCCCTACTCTGAGATCCAGACCATGGCCCGCTGGCAGCTCAATGACCGGGCCACCAACAACCTCGAGCACACCTGGGTTCCGGACGTTCAATATCTCTCGCTGTGGTATCCCGACGATGATGACGGCGACTTCTTCGAGGTGGATGACCGCTTCGTGATCAGTGACAGCGGCGGCCGCGACGGGAACACCAACGCGGAGGTGCGCTTTCCTCCGCCCAGCCCTCGCAGCGACGGCAACGGCGAGAACAAGGAGAACTATCGCTGGTTCTTCGGCCTGCGGGCCAAGAACGGCGAAGATGATTTCAGCAGCCTGATCGAGCTGGCCAGGGTTATGGATCCCTCCCAGACCAGCGACGCGGTCTTCGATGAAGTTGTCTGGGATATCGTCAACGTCGAGGAGATGCTGCGGATCTGGGCCGTTCGCCTCAACACCGATGACTGGGACACCTGGGGCGCCAACCGGGGAAAGAACTGTTATCTCTACCGTCCGGCGATCGATGGCCGTTTTGTCCTGCTGGCCTGGGACATGGAGCTTACCTACGGCAGCACCAGCGCCTTCCTGATCCCGAGCTCTCCAAACTCCTCGTTCAATCCCGGTCGCTTCGGAGAGGTTCACCGCCTCATGAATCGCCCTGCGATCAAGAGGATCTGGTACGGAATCCTGGATGAAATGGTCAACGGAGCGGACAGCTGGTTTACCTCCAGTCGCCTCTCTCCCTATATGCAGCGCCTGAGCGCGATGGGTATGGGCAATACCAGCGTCGGGCAGCCGGGCGGGTATATCGACCAGCG
>CAJWMA010000249.1 GCA_913042995.1 uncultured bacterium
GGGCGCCAGCACCAGGAGGCCATCTCGAGCCACGGTCGCCCGCAGGTCCTGCCGACAGACCTTGCCCTCGGGACACCGGTAGACCTTGGTGGACGACTGGGTGGTCAGAACACAGGACGCGCCGGGGCCGACCTTCACATCGAGAGCCACCTCGTCGCCGGCGACCAGGCCGCCGCCGAAGCTCGATGTGTAGACCCAGGCGGCGTGCTCCCTCGGCCTGGGAAGGAGCAGCTTCTGCGGGTTCCCGGCGCGGGCGCGCGTGACGACGGTCCGCCCGGCCACCGACGCCAGCTCGAGGATTCCGCGACTGGCGCTCTTGTCGGTCATCGTGTTCTCAAACGCTGAGGTGCTGGCTGATAATATCGTCACTGAGCTCGGAAGTTTCGCCCTCGGCGACAACCCTCCCGCGATTCAGAACATAGAAGTTGTGGCCGAACTCCTTGACGAAATCGAGGTACTGCTCGACCAGCACGACCGTCATGCCGCGCTCCTCGACCAGCTGCCTGAGGATCTCGCCGATCTGCTGGATGATGTTGGGCTGGATGCCCTCGGTCGGTTCGTCAAGCACCAGGATCTCCGGGTCTCCACACAGGGCGCGGGCGATCGCCAGCTGCTGCTGCTGTCCACCGGAAAGATCGCCTCCCATCCGCCCCCCCATCTCCCTGAGCACGGGAAAGAGATCGTAGACAAAATCCGGGATGACCCTGCTGCGGTCCCTGCGAGCCTGCAAAGCCACCTTGAGGTTCTCCTCAACGGTAATCCGGGGGAAAATCTGTCTTCCCTGCGGAACGTAGCCCAGCCCCATCTTGGCCCTGAGATGAGGCGCCATGGTGGTGAGCTCTACATCATCGATCTGGATGACCGATTTCGAGGATGGTTTCAGGATCCCCATGATGTTTTTCAGCAGGGTCGTCTTGCCGACCCCGTTGCGGCCGAGGATGCAGGTCACCTTGCCCGTCTCCATCTCCATGTCGACGGAGTTCAGGGTCTGGATCGAGCCGTATGCGAATGAGAGGTTCTTGATCTTCAGCATAATTCGCGATCAGCGTCCGAGATACGCCTCCTTAACCTCTTCGTTGGCCGACACCTCATCGATAGTTCCCTCGGCCATGATCTTGCCCTCGTTCAGCACCGTCACGTGGGAATTGAGCAGTCGGACGAACTCCATGTCGTGCTCGATGACGATGATGCTGTGCTCCTCGCGCGACTCGAGCAGCAGCTCGGCGGTCAGCACGGTCTCTTCATCTGTCAGGCCGGCCGCCGGCTCATCTACCAGCAGCAGCTTCGGGCCGGTGAGAATCAGCATGCTGATCTCCAGCCACTGGCGCTGGCCATGGCTGAGATATTCCACCTCGCGATGCTCGTCATCGAGCAGGCGAACGCGCTCGAGCTGCGAACGAATGGAGTCCCTCTCATAATCGGTGATCCTGCTGCCGAGCGAGATGCCCTGGCGGCCCGGAAGCGCGAGGGTCATGTTTTCGTAGACCGTCAGGCTGTCGTAGACCGTCGGCGTCTGGAATTTACGCCCGACTCCGAGCTGGGCGATGTCCGCTTCAGGCGCGAGGGTGATGTCCTTCCCCTCGAAGAAGACCTGCCCGGTCGTCGGGCGGGTCTTGCCGCTGATGACATCGCAGAGCGTCGTCTTGCCGGCGCCGTTGGGGCCGATGATGACCTTGAGCTCGCGGTGGCCGACGGCGAACTCCTTCACATCGAGCGCCTTGAAGCCATCGAAGAGGACGGTGATGTCCTTGACGTCGAGCAGGCTCCGGCCAACATCAACCTCCTGCTTGACCGAGCTGAGCAGGTTGATTCTCTCAAGACGTTTGCGCATCTCTTCCTCGGCGACCTCCGCCGCACGGCCTCCAGTCTCGTCCTCGGCCGAGCCTGTTTCGGGAGCCTGTTTTCCAGGCAGAAGACGAGGGCGACGCCCTCCTCCCATCGCCTTCTTCAGAATGTCGGCAATGCCTCCGGGAAGAATCAATACGATGAGAAGAAAGACCGCTGCGAGAACAAACATCCAATAGTCGGGGTATCGACTGGTGAGGACACTGTAGCCGTAGTTCACCACCAGGGCGCCGATCACGGCTCCCCAGAGCGTGCCGCGGCCGCCTACGGCCACCCAGACCACCACCAGGATGGATTCAATCGGCAGCATATTGTGAGGCGTGAAGATACCCATCTGCGGGGCGTAGAGCATACCTCCGAGGCCGGCGATCGCCGCCGCGAGGGAGTAGACGAAGACCTTGAACTTATAGGGCTTGAATCCTGAAAACCGGAGGCGGTCTTCATTGTCCCGAATGGCGACCAGGACGCGCCCCATCCGAGAGCTGACAACGTAGCGGCACAGAAGATAGACCAGGATCAACAAGGCCAGGGTGACCATGTAGAGTCCAAACTTGACCGAATCCTCATTCAGGTGATAGCCCCGGTACCTGAGCTCGGCGACATCCTTCAGGGTCACCTTCTTCCCATCAACCTCCGAGATGACAAGATCCTTGTAGTCCTTGTTGAAATTCACCCCGGTTGCCGGAGTGCTGAGAAGAATTCCCCCCTCCTGGACAAGCCCCCCCCCCGAAGCGGGAATCTCGCCTTCCCTCCGTTTCGTCTTCTGCCGTTTTTCAAGCGCCCCCTTAACGTCCTCAAACGTCAGGGAGACCTTGGCGAGCTCATCTTCCTTGAGCACAACCTCGATCTTCTCTCTGCCTCCGAAGACAATGCGGTCAAAGCGAGTGACGCCATTGGTCCCGCCGAGCTTCATGTCGTTGACCATGAAGACGGAGGCGGCCATGACCGTCAACGCCTGGGTCAGGATCGCAAAAAAGACGCCCTTCACGCGGCTTCTGAACACGAAAAAACCAACGCCAAAAGCCACCAGGGCCGGGAGGAGAATCCCGAGGACCATCGTCCAGCTGAGCCACCAGAAGGGCTTCCAGAACCAGGGGACCAGCCAGTCCGCCTCGGTCTCCCCCACCTTGCCCGGGTAGACGACGAAGAGGCAGGCCGGCATCTTCCAGCCGGAGGCGTCTACGCTGCCTTCGGGGCCGCCGTGATGAGCCAGGTACATTCCCATGGCGTAGCCGCCGAAGGAGAAGAAGAGCGCCTGGCAGAGGCTCAGCATGCCGGTATAGCCCCAGACGAGGTCCAGGCCGACGGCGATCATGGCGAAGCACATATAGCGCCCCCACATGTTCACGGATTCGATTCCGTAGCTGCCGTTCAAGTAGAGCAGGGGAATCACCACGGCGTACACCAGGATCAGGAAGAGAGGAAATCTCCACTCCAGCCGGCCGAGCAATCCGCTCCTTGGCGCGGTCGTGTTCAGCTTGAGCTCAGACATCGGCGAGCCTCCCCTTGGGCGGGAAGATTCCGGCCGGGCGCCACTGGATAAAGGCGATGACGAGGACCAGGATCACCACCTTGCCCCAGGTAACCGAGGCGGTCGACTCGGGGAAGAGCCAGCCGAGGAAGGGCTCAAAGGCCTTATTCAACACTCCGATTCCAAGCCCCGCCGCGACCACGCCGGCGAGCTCTCCCACGCCGCCCACCACGACCACGAGGAAGGAATCGACAATGTAGTTCTGCCCCATATCCGGCGTCACGCCGGCGATCAGGGTCAGGGCGCAGCCGGCGAGGCCGGCGAGGCCGGAGCCGAAGGCGAAGGTCATGCTGTCAATGAACCGGCTGTTCACTCCCAGGCTGCGGGCCGTGGCGCGGTTCTGGGTGGTCGCGCGGATCAGGAGCCCCATACGGGTCTTGCCCATCAGAAGATAGATCAGCAGCACACAGAAGCCGCAGAAGAAGATGATGAAGAGGCGAGCCCAGGCGATGTTGAAATCCTGGAACAGCTCGAAGCTGCCCACCAGCTGAATCGGAGCGTTCACGCCGATATTGTCGCCGAAGATCAGGCGCGCCCCCTGGATCATCGCGAGCCCGCAGGCATAGGTCGCCAGCAGCGTATCGAGCGGACGGCCGTAGAGATGCCGCACGACGAAAAACTCGATGAGAATACCGAAGAAGGCCGCGGCGAGAAAGGCCGCCGGGATCGCGAAGATATAGTAGTAGTTTGCCGGAGTGCTCTCGGTGTGGCCGAAGAGATGCATGACCACGTAGGTCATGTAGGCTCCGACCATCATCAGCTCGCCATGCGCCATGTTGATCACGCCCATCAGGCCGAAGATGATCGACAATCCCAGGGCCATGAGGATCAGGACGGAGCCCGCTGAGATCCCGTTAAAGACGTGGCTCAGGTTGCGCACCTTGCTCTGGTAGCTGTCGATCGAAGCGATGCTGGAGTCGCATTCAGCCGCCAGGGCCGGGGAGATATCCTCCTTGGAAGAGAGCTTCTTCAGGGCTGTCACGCCCGCCTCGCTGCAAAGCTCTCCCAGCTCCCTGACGGCATCGAGAACCTCCTGCTCAGGAAGCCCGGAAACATTGCCGCTGATCTTGATCAGGCAGACGCCTGTACGCGCGACCCGGCGAGTCTTCTCGCTACGGGTGGGATCGGCTCCAAGGGCTTCGAGTGGAAGAAGGAATTCAGCCCGCCGGCTGTTGCCGCATTTCTGGGCCGCCTGCTGGCAGGTTTTTTCATCTCTTGCGCCGAGCTTGAGCGTGTCCTCAGCGGCAAGCACGGGCCTTCGCAGGCCGCGGGAGGCGCTCACCTCCTTCAGCTCGCTCTTGGCGGCGACGACCTGCTTCCCATCGTCTCCTTTGAGTTCTGTTCTCAGAATGTGATCGAAGAGCCTGGCGGAGCTGTTGCCTTCGTCGTCTGAATCGAACTTCTCGACAAGAACGAGGCGGTCTTTCCACCTGTAGATGCTCTGGCCTTCACGGAAAGACTTCAGGAAAGCGATGCCGCGGAGATCACCGGCCTCGACAAAATCGGCGAGAGCCGCGAGCCGGACGTCCGCATCGGAGTCCTCGCTGCTCAGGCGGGATATGGCATCCTGAAGGTCCTGCCCGACAGGCCCGGTATCGAGAGCCGCCTGGCCTCCATCCCCGCCGCCACAGCCCCAGATGGACAAAAGCGCGAGAAGAACGCTGCTGAAAAAGAAGTGCTTGTTCAGACCTGGCATCGTTTCAAGACGGGCAATCCATGCAAGAGGCTGCTATTAACGAAAAAAGAACCAGCCCGTAAGAAACAGGTCTGATCCACCGCACCACCGGAAAAAGAGGTGCCGGTCTCGCGCCACGTGTGCAAGCGCGAGACCGGTCCAGGGGCACACAGAAAGTCTGCCAGCTGTCGCATCCGGCTTGCGGACGCGACAGCCGACAAATGCCACTTTACTTTTTCTTGGGACCTCCGGTCGGAGCCGGAACATTCCCATCAGGGTGAAGATACGAGCTATAGGAGTCCGGCGACACGAGGCCTTTGGACTGGTAGACGATCTTGAACTGACCATCTTTCAGGATCTCGCCGATGTAGACCGGCTTCAGAGTGTGCTGGTTGTTCGGATGCATCGACTTCTTGCCGCCGGGGGCGTCGAACTCGAGACCGTAGACAGCCTGGCGCACCTTGTCGACATCGAAGCTTCCGGCCTTCTCGACCGCGGCCTTCCAGAC
>CAJWMA010000250.1 GCA_913042995.1 uncultured bacterium
CCCGGGAATACGCTTCTTCCAGCGAATATTATGTCCCTTCTCAGCGTTCCACTCGTCCGGAAGATCCTGTCCATCAGCCACCCCCGCGGCATCCTTCCCGCGAAAGGATGGCCAGTTCGCCGCGCTGGACCCAGCGGAACCGGCGGGCGGGCGGGCCTTGAGAAATTTCACCCGCACCCCGCGCAGCTCTTTCCAGATCGGCTTTTCAACGGCGGCGGGAGAGGCGCAGCAGAAGAGATAGCTGAACTTGCCGGGCTTTCCCTTCCAGGTGTGAATCTCCAGGCGAAGCTTCTGGGGCTTCTTCGTTCGAAAGGGTTCGATCCAGTCAAGGACACCGGTCGAGGCGCTGATCCCGGCCTGCTTTTTTCCCTTTCCGCCGGAGCTCTTAACCTTCTCCAGGCCGAGCGTGAATTTACCGGTCTCGATTCCGTCCCCTCCCACAGCCTTTGCCAGGCCGCGGTAATAGACCAGTATTTCGCTCTCGACTGTCTTCAGAGAGAGGTCCTGTTTCGGCCCCAGCCGAAACACGAAGACATAGGAGAAGAAGCTCTCTGATTGAGGCTTGAACATCCCCGGCGCGAAGCGAATCTTCTCGAGTCCCTGCAGCTTCATCCCGGGAGCGAAGCCGGGTGGAAGATCGATCGTTTCCCCTCCCCAGCCAGCTGGAGCCTCAAGCGGTATGTCGGCCCCCTTTTCCTCAGCGGAAAGAAAAGAAACGAGGGTCGATAAAACGGTAAATAAGCAGATCGTCTTGATGTTCATAGCCCCAGTTTTATCAGCATTGAACGCGATTGCCAGTGGAACAGAGACCTGGCTCACTCGGTGATGGTAATCGGCTTCCGATCCCGCTGTGATCTCAGCTTCTGTATCCGGTCCATACGGGGTCGTCCCTCGGAATCGTAGAGGGTGGTCGACGGAAGCGAACGCTTCCTGCTGGACCAGGTTTCCATCACCTTGCGCATGACCGCCTGCTCATAACGACCGGGATTCATATGGTCAAAATCAAACCGGCTGAAGCCCGAGTGGCTGCGAAGCGAACGCTGGGATATATACCGAATCGCGTCATAGTCGTCATCGAACATCAGCTCTACGAGGTAGAAGACCATCCAGTCGGGGGTTGAGGCGTCCAGCGCCGGCTTCCAGCCCATACTCCAGGCCGCCAGGGCTCTCTGGGCGGCATCTCCCCTGAGCGCCCAGAGAATCGAAGCCGCGATCGAGCTGTCCTCGGCGCCGAGAGCTGGTTTCGGCTGCCCGTACCATTCAGAGAGCTTACCGGCGGTCCATTCAAGCGTCTTGTCGAGATGACAGAGATTGCAGGCGTTGGGTTTTCCCGAGGTCCCGGTCGCCTTCGCCGCCGGGCTGCTGATGGTATGGCTACGGACGGCCTTGAGCAGGCCGAGGGATGTATGAGGCATATGACAGTTGTAGCAGTCGCTTCCTGATGAGCCCGGGGAATGATGCGTGTGAGCGGAGATGTCCTCGCCGAGGGAAGGGTGGCATTGCAGGCAGGCGGCGCTGGTCTTCATATCTACCTTGAGCTGGTCATCGGCCCACTCCCGAACGCTGCCCGCGTCGCCGGAATCCGAATGCATGGAATGACAGGAGGAGCATGTCATGGTTCGCTCACCCGCCTCCCCGCCGGCGTAGCAGGGCGACCGCAAGAGCCCGTTGTATTCCCGCCCGGTGACGCGAAGCATCCCATCGGGCCAGAAGATGCTCTCAGCCTGGGACTCGGCCAGCAAATTCGAATCGGAGTCGTGGAAAAGATACTGCCTCGAATCTTCCAGCTTGCCGCCCGGGCGGTATTGATGCCCCTTCTCCCGCCAGTGGCGGCCCTCATCATCCAGCAGCCTCCACACTCCGTGGCACTGGCCGCAGACCTGGGCCGAGAGCTTCGGGGAGAGCCGGGCCGGGTTGACGATCGTGTCATCGGAGTCATCCTCTCCATGGTAGCTGTACCGGCGCAGGGGATCCCGGTTCAGGCGGACGTGCTCCTCCGCCGGGCCATGGCAGGATTCGCAGGCGATACCGAACTCGGCAACCCTCGTATCGATCTTCCCCGGCTCGTCGTGCAGGCGGGGACGCGAGCCGGTGGCGTGGCACTGGTTGCAGCCGGTATTCCAGCGTCCCTCCGAAACCGGCATGCCCGCCTTCGGAGGCTGGATAAAGGCCGTGTGAACAGGCACCCACCTGTCGCTCTCGATGAGATAGACCAGGGGAAAGAGATCCAGCTTCCTGCCCGCCCCGGCCGAGTACCAGTACTTCTGCATATGGTGGCTGCCGGTGGAGAGCACCAGGCGCCTGGCAGCCCCGCTGTCGAAGGCCTTGCCTGTGTCGCCGATCTCAGCCCAATACTCCTCTCCCCTGCGCTCGAGTCGAAATCTCCAACCGTAGAAATTTTCTTCGCGACCATCGAAGCCGCCCACGACCGTCCGGGGCGAGACCACCTGGGTCATGCTCGAATGAAAGGAAGATCTCCAGGTGGAGTGCTCGTGAGGATGGCAGGACCTGCAGGTCTTCGAGGACACGTAATCGGACTCGGGATCCTCTACCGGCCGATCCAGCACCTCGCTCTCCGCAACGGGCCGCTCGAATCCGCTTCCAGCGAGGATGATCGCAACGCCGCAGCCGGCAACGAGGACAGGCAGCCCGTATTTCTGTATCCCCGATCGGACCCCAAAGGAAGCGATGAGCAGGGGCAGGAGAGCCCCTATGAACACCGTCAATACGATCAAGCCTTCAGCGCTCACGATATCCCTGTCTCCACGTCGCGTGACTCGGCCGCCGCTAAAACACGGTCCTCACGCGAAAGGCTATTTCCCTGCACTCTCTTTTTTCTCGTAGTCGATCACCAGCACCGGGGCCAGCTCGCGCCTGGAAACCGAGCTGCTCCAATAGGCGGCTCCCTGCGGCCGGTCCGCATCGAGAACGAAATACATATTCCCGTCATTCGGATCGACCTTCCAGCCGCCAGGCAGTTCGGCCTGGACAGCGGCAGGATTCAGGCCGCTACGTACAAACCGGGTCGCGCCTGCAACAGCCTTTGGCAGGTCCGGATACTTCACCTTGTTGAAATCCGGCCAGGGGGGGCCCTCGATACGCCGAACAGAACCCGTAACCTTGCCGCCAGCATCCCCCGCGCCGCGCGAAGCATTCAGCAGGCTGAACTCCCGCGCCTCCCGCAGCTGGATCCTGGCTGAACGGATAACCGTATTCGCCCGGAGATGGCCGGGAACCTGGAACCAGACATAGGAGGCCGCTCCGTCAGCGGGCTTGTTCTTCCGGGGAGCGCACACATACATAAACTCGTTGCGGAGGTTGTGGGGACGAAGCTGGCTTCCCCAGCTTCTCTGCAGAGCCTCGCCCAGGATCGTCCTGGTATTGCCTCGAACGATCTCCCTGGAGAATTTCCCGAGCCACTCGACAGGGATCTTCCTCTCGAAACGAACCTTCCCATCTTCTCCCTCCAGCTTCAGGGCAACCTGGTGAATACCAACCCCCAGGCCAGGCTTACCCTTGATCGTGACCTTCGCATCTACCGAGCTGAAGGCCGGGATGGTCACCTTGCCGCCGTCAGCCGCCAGGACCTCGAGTCCGCCGGAAGCCTCCAGGACAAGCCGCGCCTTGAGCGTCTCCGGACGCGAATTTCCGATCTTTATCGAGAGCTCCTTCTCAGATTTCTCGAGATTCACCCAGGTCTCACCGGAGACAACCAGCCCGGCGCCCTTCATCTCCTGCCGGAGAATCTGCACGCCGTTGAGCAGCGGCAGCTGCTCATAGGTCGGCGTACCGGAGGCGCTCACAAGCTCGATGACAAGGTTCTCCTTCAGCTCCATGCTGAACTCTCTCCAGACGGCGATCTCCGCGCCGCCGGCCTCGCTGGCAATATCAAAGTTCTCGAGTACCTTCTTGCCGTTCAGGCGAACGTCAAAGATCCGCTTTCCCGAGGTCTCTCCCGGGGGAGCGGCGAAACCGAGCCGGACCTTGTAGGTTCCGGTCCCGTGCTCAGGCTTAGCCACAGGCAGGATACAGCTCTTCAGCCCGGTGAGAGACGAGGCGAAAACGAAGGGGACGTCGGCCTTCGCCGTCTTCGTAAAGCGCGCGCTGCGGCGGGCGTCCTGCCAGCCATCGTACATCATGAGCTTGATGCCGTAATGCAGCAGCAACTTGTGATTCATGATCCGGTTGGTCGATGAGATCCAGAGCCGCCCCTTGTCATCCTTGCGGTCGCCATTGGATCCGAAATCGACATTCAGGTGTTTCACCGGCAGGCTCGGCCCCGGCTGGGCGAATTTGGGAGCGGACGAGGTCAGCGTGGAGACCTCCCCCATGGCCACGGTAAACGGCAGCGACCACATGCACTTGCAGTAGATCGCCTGCGGAGGCTTGATCATCAACCCGCCGCCGCTGACATGGTCGACGTAGCAGTTCGAGCGGCTGTGCCAGAAGGTATAGATTCCCTCGTCGTTCTGAAGATCCTTGTAGCCGAAGCCCTTGTTACGCCCGAAGAGCAGGTTGCCGCTGGCGGAAAAGACCCCGCATTGCTTGTCAAAGCGGCACCAGGCCCAATCCGCCTCCTGGCCGGTGATCGGGTGGAGGCGTGTTTTCTTTTTCCCGGTTTTCAGGTCAAAGGCCCAGGGCTCGGCGTGGATGGTATCGCCGACAATCACCGGCCGGGTGCGGTGGTTGGTGAACTTATACCAGAGCAGGTCTCCCGTCTTGCCATCGTAGGCCGTCAGGGCGCGAACCTTGTAGCCTCCCCCGTTCCAGACACCCCAGCCCTTATCCGCCCGGCTGGCGGAGCCGATCACGAAGATGCCGTTTCGGGCGTAGACATCAAGGAAGACGTAGGGATTGTAGTGGCGCTTGCCGCCGAAGCCAACCGAGCGCATCCACTTGCCGCCGCAATTGCTGATGTCGACGCCGGTGCGGTAGAGAATCTTCCCGGTCTTCGCATCGACAGCCGTCAGCTGCTGAATATCTCGCTCCTTCACCTGGCTCTCAAACTCCTTGAGCAGCTCGGGAGACTGGGTCTGGAAATAGACTCTCATCTGGGAGATCGCGTTGGCCCGCATCTCCTCGCTCACCTTGCCTCCGAGCGCGAAGATCAGGCCGTCACTCATCGCCATGGTACCGCCGACCTGCTGGTCCTCCTTCGCGTTCGGTCCTCCGAGCTGCCAGCGTATATTGCCCTTGCCGGATTCCATCTCAGTAGCGAAGAGACCGTTGGCCGCCGCTCCGTAGACGGTCTTCTCATCCTGCGCAACCGCGAACCATCCCCAGGTGACATCCTTACCGAAGGGGGTCAGGAAAGATTTCTCGTGCTTGCCGGTGAGCAGGTTGATCTGCAGGAGCACCTTGCCGTAGTGGGCGTAGACATGGGTGTCGCTGACGCCGAGGTTGGCCCCGATATTGGCGGCATCAAGCTTCCAGAGATGACGCCCGGTATACTGATCGCAGCCCTGGAGTGAATTCGGCTCCGGCACGACGAGGATCCCGTTCTTGATGAGCGAGGTGTGTTTTCCCGGGACCTTGATCGTCGGGG
>CAJWMA010000251.1 GCA_913042995.1 uncultured bacterium
CTGTACGCGTCTTCGAGGTCACCAGGCCGTCGTCGCGTTTTTCAACACCGTCGGCTGTCCCGAAGGGCGTCAGGTCGAGGCGCCCGGCGATGCTGAGGATCGAGTCGCGTACGACCTCCGCCTCCATCCTGGCCAGCGGCATTCTCGAGAAGAGCCGGTTCTCAGGGTCGTTCTTTTCCTGGAGAGCGGAAACAACAGAAGACTGCCTGTAGGCCGCGGAGCTCATCAGCAGCCGGTGCATCTTCTTGATGCTCCAGCCGTCCTTGATAAACCGGGAAGCCAGCCAGTCAAGCAGGCCGGGATGGGTGGGCCGGGCGCCTGTTTTACCGAAATTATCCAGGGTGCTGACGATTCCCCGGCCGAAATGATGCTTCCAGATCCTGTTGACCATCACCCTGGCGGTCAGGGGATGCTTCGGGCTGGTGAGCCAGCGCGCAAAGGCCAGGCGTCTGCCGGTGGAGGCGGCCCCTTTCCAGGGAGGAGTCGGCCGGAAAGGCTTTCCTTGCTCGCTGAGAGCGGAGAGAACGCCGGCTGAGACTGGCCGCCCCGAGGTCAGGTAGCTGCCTCTCTTGAGCAGGTAGGTCGGAGAAGGTGTCCCCCTGTCCCACAGCGCGCGCACCAGGGGCTTCTCGGGCTTTTTCTTTTCGAGTCCTTTGATGCGCTCGTTGGCGCTGTCGACCGTCTTCTTGAAAGCGGCATCTTTCTTTTCAAGCTCTCCGGGCGCGATTCCCAGCTCTGCCGAGCGCTTTTTCCTCTTTTCCGCCAGCTCTTTACGAAGCCGGTCGACCTGGGCATCGACCGCGGCTTTCTCGGCTTTCCATTTCGCGAGCTTGCTTTCAGGGAGAACGGAGAGGTAGCGTCCGCTGCCCGCGTCCCCGTCCGGTTTCAGCCAGTCGTGTTCATCGAGGGCTCCCTTGAAGGTGGCCGCCAGGCGGTAGTAGTCGCGTTGGGGAATCGGGTCGAACTTATGCGAATGACAGCGGGCGCAGTGGAGGGTCAGGCCCAGGAGCGAGGAGCCGATCGTCTCGATCGCGTCGTCGATGACCTCCAGGCGATCGGGGACGAAATTCGTGATGTTGGCATAGGTCCCATCAACAGACTGGCGCAGGAAGGCGGTGGCGATGAGGTTTGAATAGACCTCATCGGTGACTCCTTCGGGGCTGCGGTAGTCGGCGAGTTCATCGCCGGCGAGCTGTTCAAGGAGGAACTGGTCGTAGGGTTTGTCGTTGTTGAAGGCCTGGATGACGTAGTCGCGGTAGCGCCAGTTCTGTGGGCGAATCCGGTCGGCATGCTGGCCACCTTCAGAGTCCGAGTAGCCGGCGAGATCGAGCCAGTGCCGGCCCCAGCGCTCGCCGTAGCGCGGCGACTCGAGCAGGCGGTCCACCAGGCGTTCCCAGGCGCCGGGCTTGTCATCAGCGAGCCACGCCTCGACATCTTCGGGGCGGGGTGGGAGCCCGAGCAGGTCGAAAGATGCCCGCCGCAGCAGGGTCAAGCGTTCGGCAGCCGGGGCAAGCCGGAGTCCTGCTTTCTCCAGGCGGGTTTCGATGAAGGCGTCTACCGGGTTTCGGACCCGGTCCTTGTTTTCCGGTTCGGGAATCTTTGTTTTTTCAAGCTGCCGGAAGGACCAGAACTCCCGGTCCTTCTCTTCAATGGAGGAGGCCTGGTCCGGAGGTTCTCCCGTCCTCTCTGCGGGGGGGGCTCCGGCCTTGATCCAGCGCTCCAGCAATTCCAGCTCGTTGGGCCGCATGAACTTGACGCTGACGACAACCAGCTTGCGGGCCGGCGGCATGTCTCCTGCCCGGATTTTTTTGATCATCAGGCTCTCATCGGGCTTGCCGGGAATCATCGCCGGTCCGGACTTGCCGCCCTTGAGCATGCTCTCACGGGTACGCAGGTCGAGCTCGCCTTCTTTTTTTCTCCCCCCGTGACAGACGGTACAGCGCAACAGCAGCAGCGGGGTGATGTCGTGCTCGGCGACTTTTCGCTCTCTCGGAGCGCCCTGGGGGTGTTTGAGACTCCGGGCTCCGCCTTCAATCCAGCTTCGAATGAGCTTCTCCTCGGCGGGGTCAAGGCGTGTCTTTTTCCCGGGGGGCATCTCTCCCTTGCTGATGAGTTCGATGATCAGGCTCTCATCGGGCTTGCCGGGAATCAGGGCTTCTCCGGATTCTCCTCCCCGCAGAGCCGACTCCACGCTTCTGAGGTCGAGCCCGCCCTTCTTCTTTTTCTCCCCGTGGCACCGCAAGCAGTTCTCACGCAGCAGGGGCAGTACATTTGTCTCAAAAATAAGCGCTTCCCCTGTAGCGGCCGGAGGCAGATCACCGGCTTCCAGTTGACCGGCCGCCGGGTGGGCCAGTTGCCACAGCAGCAAACAGGCCAGGGGCGCCAATTTGTTTTGCAGGGGCGTGGTTGAGCGCGGGGAAATTCTCATTTTTTCCGATTACCCAGTAAGCCGGGTTTCTGTTTTCATAGACTCTTTCGGGGATTGATGATTCACCTACTGGGCGGTGGTGTCAAGCAAACCATGACCAGTCGGTTTTCGTGCCCTGTCGTTTTGAAGAGGGTCTTCTTTTGAGCAAATCAACGGTGCTGGTTGTCGAGGATGAGGAAGATATCCTCGAGGTCCTTCAGTACAACCTCCAACAGGAGGGTTACGAGGTAGCCTGTTGCATGGATGGGCTCCAGGGTCTCGAGCAGGCGAAGAAGCTGAAGCCCGATCTCGTGCTCCTGGACATCATGCTTCCGGGCATGGATGGAGTTGAGATCTGCCGCAACCTGAAAGAGGATGACAGCACAAGGCGGATCCCCATCATCATGGTTACCGCCAAGGGCGAGGAGATTGATGTCGTTCTCGGCCTCGGTGTCGGAGCCGATGATTACATCCCCAAGCCATTCAAGGTCAGGGAGCTGGTGGCCCGGGTGAAGGCCCTGCTGCGCAGATCTAATCTCGAGCAGGAGAACCCCTCAGACAACCGGATCTCGGTTGGAGACCTGGTGATCGACCCCGCGCGGCACGAGGTGATCTGTTCCGGCAAGCCGGTTGAATTTACCGCGACCGAGTTCAGGCTTCTTCACTACCTGGCTTCCCATCCGGGCAGGGTGTACAGCCGGTCCCAGCTGCTGGACCCGGTCGTCGGGGATGATGCCTTGGTGTCGAATCGAAATATCGATGTGCATATCCGCTCCCTGCGCAAGAAATTGTGTTCCTGCAGTGAGTTGATCGAGACCATCCGCGGCGTAGGCTACCGTTTTAAGGAAACCCGCTGATGATGACTTTTATTTCCGGTCTTTTCTGGCTTATCTTTCTCGGGGTTTGCTGTGTGTTCTGTGTGACTGTAGTCATCGTGGAGACCAGTACCCCGGGCGCGGAGCGGATTTGGATCCTATTGTTGTTTTTGGGCGCGTTTGTAACAGCCTTCTTCGCCACTCGCAGCATCCATGGCCGCCTCCGTACTCCTATCAGGTCACTGACCAAGGCGTTGAATTCGCTTGCTGAGGGAAATTACGATGAGCAGGTCGACCCTTTCGCGTACGCTTCGGAATTGGACCCTCTTGCGTGGGCGTTCAACAGCGTGGCGGACAAGCTCAACAAGCGTGTCGAGGTCCTCTCACACGAAGAGAACAAGGTACGGACAATTCTTGCCGGCATGGTTGAGGGGGTGGTAGCTGTTGATTCTTATGCGAAGATCCTTCACATGAACAAGGCGGCCTGCGAGATCCTGAACGTTTCAGTCGATGATCCGGAGGGGTGGCATATCTACGATGTGATCGAGGCCGAGGAGGTGGGCGAGCTGCTGCGCCAGACCCTGCGAGATGGAGTCGAACGGGTCGAGGAGTTGAAGATACTGAAAGATGACGAGGAGCAGGTTCTCGAGGCTCGTGCCTCCCCGCTTCGTGGCCGTGATGGAGAGCTGGCCGGCGGCCTGGTGGTTCTCGACGACCTCACCCAGCTCCAGCGTCTCGAACGCGTCCGGACTGATTTTGTGGCTAACGTATCTCACGAGCTGAAGACCCCGGTTACCGCGATCAGCGGGCTTGTTGAGACCTTGATCGAAAGCGAGGAGATGGACGAGGAAACCCGCTCCCGTTTTCTCGGCAAGATCCAGAACCAGTCCCTGCGATTGTCCTCGCTGGTGGCCGACCTGCTCGCCCTGTCGAGGGTCGAGGCCCGGGATGAGCAGCAGCTCGAGCTGCGCAGAATGGATCTCAAGCTCACCGCCATGGACTCGGTGAGGCGCGCGATGGTCGCCGCGGAGGAAAAGGGCATCCAGTTGCACTCGCAAGTGCCCGAGGATGCCGTCAACGTGAACGGTGATGAGGAGGCGCTCCGGCAGGTGGTTGACAATCTCCTGGACAACGCCATCAAGTACACCCAGGAGGGGGGAGGAGTCTCATTGAGTATCGAGGTCGAGGATGGCAGCGCCATCCTGCTGGTGAAGGACTCCGGTATCGGGATCGAAGCTGAGCACCAGGAGCGAATCTTCGAGCGGTTCTACCGCGTGGACAAGGCGCGCTCCCGCGAGGTGGGAGGTACGGGCCTGGGTCTTTCCATCGTCAAGCACTTCACCGCCAGCATGGGAGGGGTTGTGGGGGTCGAGAGTGAGCCTGGGGTCGGGACGGCCTTCCGAGTCGAGCTGCCCCTTGCGGACGAGGAAGATGCCGCGGCCCCCGCTCCCCCGGTGGATCCCTGAAGGGACAAGGTTTCCATCGCTGGGGGCTTTTCGTAGACCTCCGGCCGGGGGTATCATGCAGGGCTCTTCGAGGCTGTAATAAGTAACGGCTGTTCACTCTCCGGCGCTGAGCGCCTGGGAGTCGGGCGGCGAACAACGAGGTAGATACGGATGAAAAAAACAACCAGCCGTCGTGGCTTCCTGGAGCGCACCCTCGCTATCGGCGGTGGGCTCGCCGCCCCCGCAATTTTTCCCGCAGGGTTTCTCGGCGCCCAGGCTCCCAGCGAGAAGATCCTGACCGGCCATATCGGCCTGGGGGGGATGGGGACCGGGCACCTTAATTTTTTCCGCAAATACGCAGGGGCTCTTTGCGATGTGGACACGAGCCATCTCAACAGGGCCGCCAGGATCATCGGGCGTTATGTGCCCAAGTACAGGGATTTCAGGGATTTGCTTGATCAGAAGAACCTTGATGGAGTCCTGATCGCGACGCCTGATCACTGGCACGGGGTGATGGCGGTCATGGCCTGCGAGGCCGGTAAGGATGTCTACGTTCAGAAGCCGTCCTCCTCGACCATCGAAGAGGGGCGTGCGATGGTCAACGCCGCCCAGCGTTGCGGCCGAGTGATGCAGGTCGGCTCCCAGGGCCGCTCCACCCGTGCCGCCTATGCTTCGGCTTCTTATGTCAGGAACGGAATGATCGGCAGGGTGAAGGAGGTCGACTGCTGGCATTACGAGAACCCTGTCGGCGGCGGCAAGCCTAATGGCCCGGCTCCGTCGAATCTCGACTGGAACATGTGGCTCGGCCCGATGCGCTACATGGACTACAACGTCGAGCGCGTCCATTTTAACTTCCGCTGGTTCCT
>CAJWMA010000252.1 GCA_913042995.1 uncultured bacterium
TTGAGCTGGGTAGATTTCTCCAGCTCATGGGGCTCGTCGTAGTTCCCATGGCTTTTCTTTGGCCCGTGCCGATGATGATGTTCGGTGTCCTGATGGTGGGCGCCGGGTTTTTCCTCGTTGGCCGGTACCTGGCTGAGAACAGTGACTGAATAACGAACGCTCACGGGGAGGTGAAGAGAGTTTGTCCCGCAAGGATTATCCTGCTACTCCAGGGGATGAAGGCCTGCAGGAAGAGGCGGCCGGCGAGAGCGTCGAGCGCGATCAGCCAGCTTCCACCGCTGCGGATGATGCGTCCGCCTCCTACACGCCCGGGCGGAGTATCGAGGAGCAGGCTGAAGAGAGAAGCCTGCGCCCGACGAGCTTCCAGGATTTTATTGGGCAGTCGCAGGTGATCGACAATCTTCGCATAGCTGTCCAGGCCGCGCGCGACAGGGGGGAGGTCCTCGACCACATTCTTCTCTCCGGCATGCCCGGGCTTGGCAAGACATCGATCGCGATGCTTCTTGGCGGAGAGATGGGGGCCGGGAATACCCACGTATTGTCAGGGCCGACTCTCGAGAGGGGCAAGGATGTTGTCGGCACCCTGACCCAGCTTGCCAGGGGCGACTTCCTGTTTATCGATGAAATCCATCGCATGTCCGCTCATGCCGAGGAGTTCCTTTACTCCGCCATGGAGGACTTCCGCGTCGATCTGATCATCGAGAGCGGGGCGGACTCGAGGAGCATCAAGGTTGACCTGAAGCCGTTCACGCTCGTGGCGGCGACGACGCGGGAGGGGCTTCTTACGGCGCCTCTGCGCAGTCGTTTCCAGATTGTCGAGAAGCTCGAGCCCTATCCATCCTCAGACCTTGCCCGGATTCTCGAACGCTCCGGAGGGCTGCTGGGCTGCGAGATCGAGCAGGATGCCTGTGGCCAGCTTGCATCGAGAAGCCGGGGTACGCCGCGCTTCGCCAATCGCTTCCTGCGAAGGATTCGCGATGTGGCGCAGAGCCGGGGAGACTGGAAGAGCGGCGACCCCGTGAAGGTAGATGCCGCGGCGGTAGCCGAAGGCCTCGAACGCCTGGGTGTTGACGAGAACGGCCTCGATCGCGTGGACCGTAAGATTCTCAACGTATTGTTCAGCAACGGCGGCGAAGCCGTGGGATTGAAAACCCTCGCGGCCTCGGTGGGAGAAGAGCAACGCACCATCGAGGAGGTCTACGAGCCCCACCTGATCCGGGAGGGGCTGATCCATCGCACGGCGCGCGGCCGCTGCGCCACCAGGAAGGCGGCTGAGCTTTATGGCGACCCCTCGGGCCAGCCGAGCTTCGTCTGATTTCCTTCTTTAACTTTCTTACCAGGTTTTCTACGCGACCCATGCTCTCCCCGCGTCGACTTTGTGAAACCATCCTCCTTTGCTGCCTGCTCCTCGCCTGCGGCTGCCGGGAGAAGCCGGCGCCCCCGGCCCCGCTTGATCCGGCTGGCGTCGAGATTCGCGTCGGCGTTCTCTCTGCCGAGCGCATCCTGGTGAGGATGCCGGGCCGGGTCGAGATCCGGCCGCTCGCAGGCGGCGAGCTTCTCTATCGAGGCGAGCTGCAGGGTACTGTCGCCGCGGTCTGTTCCGGGGCCGGGATTGAGCTCGGGGGGATGGTTTTCTCCGGCGCCGTGAGGGTGGCTCCTCTCGGTGACCGAGCAGGGGAGGCGGGGGTCGACTTCGCGCCGGGTGCAGGGCCGAGACCGCAGAGGCTCCCGACTCTCTACCATCGGGCCGGGGCCGATTTTACCGTGACGGCCATCCTCGATGGGGCCGAGGCCAGCTCGTACCGAGGCGCGCTCGAGCTGCGCGCGGATGATGGCATGGTCCAGGCCGTGAACGCTCTCGATCTGCAGTTTTACCTGCTGGGGGTGGTCGGAGCTGAGATGCCCGCCTATTTCGAGGCGGAGGCTCTCGCCGCGCAGGCGATCGTCAGCAGAACCTTCGCTCTCTACAATCTTGAGCGTGCGCGCTCGAATGGCCAGTCGCGGGTTTTCAGGGCGACCACGGGCTTCCAGGTCTACAAGGGCTTTTCGGCGGAGGCCAGGAGTACCCGCCAGGCGGTGGTGGAGACCCGGGGGCAGGCTCTCTCCTGGAGGGGCGCTCTTTTCTCCAGCTATTTTCATTCAACCTGCGGCGGACGTACAGCCAATGCGAACGAGGCGCTGGGAGTGACCGCGATCGCGCCGTTGGCCGGGGTTGCCTGCGGCGGCTGCGCCGCCGGCAGCTTCTACCGCTGGGACTCCAGGCTGGCCTCGAGCGGGCTGGAGGACGTGGCGCGGCGATACCTGCGGAAGAACAGCCCGGAGGTAGCCCTGGGGGCTATCGAGGAGCTCGAGGTGATTGAGCGGGCCGCTGACGGCCGGGCTCTCTATCTTCGCCTGCGGCATTCTCTCGGTTCTTTTGAGTGGAGGGCTGACAGCTTTCGCCTGGCTGTTGAGGCCCGATTTCCCGGTACGGTTCGCAGCACGGCCTTCACTTCCCGCAAGGCTGAATCAGGGGAGTGGGTGTTCAGTGGATCAGGGTTTGGCCATGGAGTCGGGCTTTGCCAGGTTGGAGCGCGGGGGATGGCCAGGGAGGGAGCCGGCCGCCGGGAGATTCTTCAGCGCTACTACCCGGGCAGCGAATGGATGAAGGTCTACTGATGGTTAGCCGCTTGCTCCCGGAGCCCGTTTAGAGCAAACTCGCTTTCCCTTTTTTATGCGGGTATCCCATGAGTCATTCTCCTCTTGAATTTTCTGTCATCGATCTTGATGAGTCCTGCGCCGCGAGGCGGGGGCTGCTGAAGCTCCCCCATGGAGAGGTGGAGACCCCGGCTTTCCTTCCGGTGGGCACCCAGGGCTCGGTCAAGGCAGTCACGCCAGAGCAGGTCGCGGAGACCGGCGCCCAGATGATTCTCGCCAACACCTATCACCTGGCCCTGCGCCCTGGTTCCGAGGTCGTGCGAGAAGCGGGAGGGCTGCATGAGTTCACAGGCTGGAAGGGGCCGATCCTGACCGACAGCGGCGGCTACCAGGTTTTCAGCCTCGGCGAGCTGAACAAGGTCGATGATGATGGGGTGACCTTTCGCTCTCATATTGATGGAGATCAGGTTCGGCTGACACCGTCGCGCTGCATGGAAATCCAGAACGATCTCGGTGCCGATATCATCATGGCCTTCGACGAATGCCCTCCCTATCCAGCCTCCCGCGAGCAGGTGGAGAGGGCAGTAGAGAGGACGACCCGTTGGGCAGGTCTCTGCCGGGCGGCCCATCGGCGCGATGCGGAGCAGGCGCTATTTGGTATCGTCCAGGGCGGCTGCTTCGATGACCTCAGGCAAGAGTCCGCACGCCAGCTGCTCGACCTCGATTTTCCCGGCTACGCCATCGGGGGCGTGAGTGTCGGTGAGCCGCCGGAGGACATGAGGCGGGTTGTCGAGGTGACGGCTCCGTTGCTGCCGTCCGGGCGGCCCAGGTACCTGATGGGAGTCGGTATGCCGGAGGACCTGGTTGACCTGTCGCTGCAGGGAATCGACCTGTTCGATTGCGTCGTCGCTACCCGGCACGCTCGAAACGCCAATCTCTTTACGTCGAAGGGGGTGGTGAAGATACGAAACAGCACCTGGAGCCGCGACTTCAGCCCGCTCGACCCGGACTGCTCCTGCTATACCTGCCGCGAGTTCTCACGATCGTATCTACGCCATCTCTATCACCGGGCAGAGATCCTTGGCCCGGTTCTCGGGACGATTCACAACCTTACCTGGTTCCAGCGCCTGATGTCCGATTTGCGGGAGGCTATCAGCGCCGGCCGGGGGCTGGAGTTCCGAAAAAGTTGCCATGAACGGGGTGTTTTCTCCGATCGGTCGGCTCCAGCCGGCTAAGAGAAGGGAAAACGTTTGCATGCGTCGCAGCTATGGTTATGCTCGGTCTTTTCGGCATTCCCCGTGAGGACCTGATTTTATGCATATCCCCTGGCTTACGGACTTCGTGATATTCGCCCAGGAAAACGGAGCGCCTGCCGCCGGCCAAGGTGCCGAGGAGGCTCCCCAGGGCGGTTTCGGCATGTTCGTTCCCCTGATCGGAATTTTCCTGATCTTCTGGTTCCTGATTATCCGTCCGCAGAGCAAACAGCAGAAGGAACGGAACCTCAAGGTCAAGGCTGCCAGGAAAGGTGACAACGTAGTGACCATCGGCGGCGTCTACGGAAAGATCGTCAAGGAAACCGAGCTGGATGTCGTTCTCGAGGTCGATAAACACAGCAAGACGCGTATCCAGTTCCAAAGGACAGCGATCCAGGATGTCATCAACAGCGCCACAGCATCCCAGGAGACCGTCGAGTCGCGGGAGGAATCCGGCAAGGCTGAATCCGGGTCCGAAGACGATGCTCCGCCGATGATAGAGCCTGAATAGAGTAGAGAAATGGAACGAATCTGTTTTCCCAGGTTGTCGCTGAGCTTCCCCCTCCTGCTGTTGGGGGTGCTGACCCTTCCCCTGCTCCTGGAAGATCGGGGCGAGGCGGGACTGGATCGTTCCCAGGCCGTCTCAGAGTCCCATCCTGATGGTCAGGGGCCGGCCGAGACGGGTATTCCGGCGCGGCAGGAAGACAGGGACGAGAATTCGGTTCCAACGCAATTATCCGGTCTCGATACCGGCCGAGCCTTCTCTCCGCAGTGCAGCGAGCGAATTGAGATTGAATTCACCCGTGTCGCTGAAATTCCCGGGTCCTCGGCGCCAGCCGGGGAATCGGCTCCGCGCAGGCCCGCCGATTTGAGGCTGGCTCCGCTCGCCCCGCAAAGCTGGGAGCATCAGCCGGTCCGCGGTCCTCCCGCGGCCTGAGACTGCTCGCCCAGCCGGTCGACGGATCCGGCCCGGGGGCTCTTCAAGCGATCCGGAAATTCCGTCGACAATAGAAAATAGATTTATCCCTTGCTGAGGAAAGACAATGATTAAGCGAACGCTTACAGGCTGGGTCATGGTGGCCGTTTTTATCGCTCTGTGCCTCTGGATCATCAATCCAGCGGGAGGCTTCAAGAGCATCAACCTCGGAATCGATCTCCAGGGAGGAACTGAGCTTCAGTACAAGCTGGACCTGAGCAGTGTCAGGGCGGCCTCGGCCGATGTGGCGGATGAGGTCAAGGACATCATCTCCCGGCGTCTTGATATCTACGGTCTCAAGGAGATCCGCATAGCTATCGAGGGAGAGGATCGGCTCGTAGTTACAATTCCCGGAGGAGACGCCGACTCCACCGAGTTCATCGAGGAGCAGATCAGGAAGGCTGGGAGCCTGCAGCTGCAGCTGGTGGTGACCGCGCCGGAAAATAATACCGCTGCGAAGAAAGCCGAATACAGCAAGGAAGAAGACGAGTACAAGGTCGCGTACGCGAACTACGTGACGGTCTGGCGCGAGTGGAGGGCGCGCAAGGATTCCGATCCGGCTCTCACCGATCCCGAGCCGCCAGCCCCCTCGGAGCCTTCGTACCTGGTGCGGCCAAGCATGAGAAAAGAGGTCGTCA
>CAJWMA010000253.1 GCA_913042995.1 uncultured bacterium
GGCGGCGCATTCTTTAAGAGATGGATCAGGGAATTGGAGAGGAAGCTTATGGGATTCGAAAGCCAGGAGGAGAGGATGACGCAGGAACAACCAGTGGAGTTGTCGGGTTCTTCCAGTGTGGCCGTGGCTGAAGGGGGCGAAGAAGTTGAGGGCAAGAAGATTATCGAGGTGGGGGGGAAGCGCTTCGTACTTGATCGGAAGAAGGCGGAGGAGGTTTTCGCCGCGAAGAAGGTGATCAATGGCATCGACACGATGACCTTCAACCTTCTGCCGCTCAAATACCAATGGGCCTACGATCTGTATCGGAATATGAAGGCCAACCACTGGGAGCCGGAAGATATTCCGATGAACAAGGATATCGAACAGTGGAGGAGTGCCGAGCAGCTCAGCGATTCCGACCGGTGGATTATCCGGATGGGAATCGGCTATTTTTCCGCGGCGGAGGGTATCGTCGGTGACAACATCCTTCACGTCATTCGGGAGATGGTGACGGCTCCCGAGCTGAAGCTCGTTCTTGGCCGCCACGCGCATGAGGAAAACATCCATGCCGATTCGCTGCTTTATATGATCAGCTCACTTGGAATCGATCCGCATGAGTGCGAGGCGATGTTCGTTGATGTCGAGAGTATTGTCGCGAAGAACGAGTTCGTGACGCGTATCTCCAAGGATCTGCGGCGGGATCTCGATATGACCAAGGTCGAGAACATCCAGGAACTGGCCAAGAACATGTTCGTTTTCGGTCAATGCATGGAGGGAACCCAGTTCTACGGCCTCTTCGGCATGATTCTTTCCCTGTGGCGTCAGAACAAGTTCCCCGGCATCGGCCAGATGTTCAGCTATACCCTCCGGGACGAATCCAACCATATCGAGCTTCTGAGGCAGTTGCTGATGCAACTTGTTGAGGAGAACCCGGCGATCTGGACCAACGAGTTCAAGGACAGCCTGGTTGACCTGATGAGGAATGCGGTGGGCCTCGAAAAGCAGTTTATCGATGATTGCCTGCCGGTAGAGTCCGTTGGACTCAACCGGGAAGACTTCAAGACCTATATTGATTTCATCGCTGATCGTCGGCTGGAGGGAGTCGGACTCCCTCTTCTGAACGAGGGAGTGAAGAATCCCTTCCCCTGGCTTGCAGAGATGATGGACATCAAGAAAGAGCAGAACTTTTTTGAACAACGCGTGACGGAATACCAGAAGTCCTCAGCGTTGGTTAAGCCCCAGGATGATAGTGATCTGTGAGAAAGAGAAGCGCCTTGATTGAGTAGAGGCGAGAGGTGAGAGAACATGAGCTACAGAAATTCGTCACTGAAACAGGATATCCTGCTGAAGCACTACGTGGATGAGCCTGAGGACGCGAGGCCGGGGTTTAATTGGGGGGAGGCTCTGGATGAAGGAGAGCCTCTCGGTTCCAGGGGCGCCGTGCGCCTCTCTACTCCCCAGGGGGAGAGGGACCTGGTCTTCACCGAGGTGGCCGATGCGATCGGTAAGGCGCTTACCAGCCTGATCCTGGTGCAGAGTGAGACGGATAAGAGTGAGGCCAAGGTTTTCACTGCTGAGAATCGCGAATTCGTGGCGAGGATTACTCGCGAGGTGGCCTCGCACCTGGAGAAGATCTATGAGACCAGTTCGCCCGGCCGGCTGTCGTTGCAGGCGCTCAATCTCCAGATCGAGAAGGCCTTGGTCGAGAACAATGCCTACGATGTAGCCAGGAGCTTTGTGTTTCATAACGCGGGCAATCTGACTGGCGAGCGTTCAGAGGTAGCTGAGCTGAGGGTGATCCGCCGCAATACCCAGGTTGTCCCCTGGAACCCGGACAAGATCGAAGTAGCGGTCCGCAAGGCCTTTCTCTCCCAGCAGATGGATTCATCTCCGGCCGTCGAGGTCGCGCAGGAGGTGACGACGACGATCCTCGCTACGGGCCAGTCTTTCATCCACATCGAAGAGGTGCAGGACATGGTGCAGGAGATCCTGATGAAGCAGGGTCATTACAAGGTGGCCGAGGCCTATATCCTCTACCGGGCCGAGCGCGCTCTCATGCGTCAGGACGAGCTGGATGAGATCACGGCGGTCTCGGGTGAAGCCGACGGCCAGACCTCGATGGTGGTCGTCACCCGCGAGGATGAGTCCACCTTCCTCTGGGATGGGGCGGACCTGGTGGCTCGTGTTCGTTTTGCCGCCATCGACCTGGATCTGTGCCTCAGCGAGGAGGAGATCATCTCCGAGCTGCGCCGGTCGATCTTCGATAAGATCACCTCCGAGAATCTGAAGACCACGGTCATTCTCAATGCAAAGGCTCTTATCGAGAAAGATGCGGACTTTGCGTGCTTTGCCGGACGCATTCTCTGCAGCTACATCTACGAAGAGGTGCTCGGCTGGGATGTCCGGGAGGATGGTATCGGCAGCCTGAAGGAAGCCCACCAGAGATACTTCTCGAAATATCTCGAAAAAGGGATCTCCATTGGGCGTCTGTCGCCGGAGCTGAGGAAATACGACATTGAGAAGCTGAGCAAGATTCTCGATCCCACGGCTGATTTGTATTTCGATTACCTGGGCATCCAGACGCTCTATGACCGCTACCTGCTGGTGGACAAGAGCGAGAATGGTTCCGGCTCTCGAATGGAGACTCCCCAGATCTTCTGGTTGCGGGTATCCATGGGACTCTGTCTGAATGAGGGAGAGCTCAAGGAAGACAAGGTGGCGGCCCTTTATGATCTGTATAAGAGTCGACGCTTTTGTTCATCCACTCCAACGCTCTTTAACTCAGGCACACTGCATTCCCAGTTGTCCTCCTGCTATCTCTATTGGGTCGATGATTCGATCGAGAGCATTATGCAGCGGGGGATTGCGGAGAACGCCTATCTCTCGAAGTGGGCCGGAGGGCTTGGCGGCAGCTGGACCTCGGTCAGGGGTACCGGCAGCCATATCGCCGGAACCAATGGAGAGAGCCAGGGAGTCATTCCATTCCTGAAACTCCACAATGATCAGCTCGTGGCCGTGAACCAGGGCGGGAAACGCAGGGGGTCGGGCTGCGCCTACCTCGAATGCTGGCACAACGATCTCCTGGAATTCCTCGAGTTGCGCAGGAATACCGGCGATGACCGTCGCCGTACCCACGATATGAATACGGCCAACTGGATTCCCGACCTCTTCATGAAGAGGATGGAATCGAGGGAGGATTGGACGCTCTTCCGTTCCAGCGAGACAGCGGATCTGCATGATCTTTACGGGAAAGCCTTCGAGGAGAGATATCTCGAGTACGAGGCTATGGCCGAGCGCGGCGAGTTGAATGGCGACAAGATGCCCGCTATCGAGGTCTGGAAAAAGATGCTCGAGATGCTCTTTGAAACAGGCCATCCGTGGATCACCTTCAAGGATGCCTGCAATCTCCGCAGTCCCCAGGACCACACCGGGGTTATCCACAGCTCGAATCTCTGTACCGAGATCACCCTCAATACCGGCAAGGACGAGACCGCTGTATGCAATCTCGGCTCGGTTGTTCTGGACAATCATCTTGATGCGAATGGCGAGCTGGATCACAAGAAGCTCAAGGAGACGATCGAGATCGCAGTTCGCGCCCTCGACAATGTCATTGACCTGAACTTCTACCCGACCGTTCCGGCGCAGACCTCGAATCTCCGGCATCGTCCGGTAGGTCTCGGCGTCATGGGGCTGCAGAACGCCCTGTACAATAAGGGCCTGGCCTTCGATTCTCCCGAAGCTATCGAGTTCAACGATGAGTTCATGGAGGCGATCGCCTACTACGCTTACGAGGCCTCCAGCGATATCGCTGCCGAGCGCGGCAGCTACTCTACCTACGATGGTTCGAAGTGGTCTCGTGGTATCCTGCCGCAGGACAGCCTGGAGCTTCTCGAGGAGGAGCGTGGTGTGCCGATCGATGTACCCAGGGGCAGCCGGATGGACTGGGAGAAGCTTCGTGAGAAGATCAGGCGCCAGGGAATGAGGAACAGCAATGTTCTCGCTATCGCGCCTACCGCTACGATCAGCAATATCATGGGTAGCTCTCCCTGCACCGAGCCGCATTACAGCCATCTCTTCGTCAAGAGCAACCTGTCAGGGGATTTTATCGTTCTGAACAAGCACCTGGTCCGTGACCTGAAGAAGGAAGGACTCTGGGGGCAGGAGATGATCGATAACCTGAAGTATTTCGATGGCGAGCTCAAAGACATGGAGGGTCTCCCCGACCGGATCAAGGATCTCTACAAGACGGCCTTCAATATTTCTTACGAGGCCTTTATCGCGGCCGCGGCCCGTCGCCAGAAATGGATTGACCAGTCGCAGTCTCTCAACCTGTTCCTCGCCGAGCCGGATATGAAGACAATGTCCCATATGTACCGGGCTGCCTGGCGCTCGGGACTCAAGACCACCTACTATCTTCGCACCATGGCCGCCAGCAATATCGAGAAGGCTACGGTGTCCGTGAAGAAGGAGGTGAATGACGCGGTGAAGGGGGAGTATACCGAGGAGGAAAAGAAAGCCTGTTCGATTGAGGCCATGCAGAACGGCGAAGAGTGCGAGGCCTGCCAGTAGGCCAGCCGGAAGGCCGAGGGCGCTTCTTCAGTCTTCCCGGCCCGCGCCCCTGTCGTGCAGTTCCTGCAACATTCCGAGGAGGCTCTCGGGGGTAAAGGCCCTGGGGTTGTTTCCAAGACGCTCAGCGTTGACGCCATCTGCTACCACCTGGATGTCTTCGAGACTCCTGACACCGATCTCCTCCAGGGAAGCCGACTGGCCGGTTGACTCGATGATGGAATCAATGACTCGCCGGCCTTCTTCGATGCTGGCGGCCTGGAGCAACTCGAGGATCTCCTCGATTCGGGTCCGGACGTGTCCAGGCCCTCGCGGGTCGAGACAGTCTTCTTCAGCAAGGCCATAGTTGTAGGCCATGACGGCTCCCAGCGTAACGGAGACCGCGTGTCCGTGCGGAACCCCGAGGTTAGAGGTCATCGTATAGGAGAGGGCGTGAGAGGCCGTTGTTCTCGATATGTTGATGGCCTTGCCCGCGAGGTGGGCTGCCTCGGACATGCCGTCTCGAGCATTCCTGGTCGGTGAACGTGAGACTGCCTCAAGGTGTTCGAGAGCCAGGAGGATAGCTTTTTTCGCATGGGCCACCGATTCATCAGTGGAGAGAACCGCCCACATCGACTCAACCGCCTGGCAGAAGGCATCTAGGCCGCTGCAGGCGCTCCACAATGGCGGCAGCCCGTCGGTCAGGGCCGGATCGACCAGGCAGCAATATGGCAGGACTTTTTCGTGGGCGACGGAATACTTTTTCCCCTCGTAGTACGCTACGGCGAAGCAGGTCGTTTCGCTGCCCGAGCCGGCCGTCGTCGGGATGGCCACCAGTGGTATGACGGGCTCCGAGGGCTCCTCTTCGCCTTTCAGGTAGGCTTCGGGCGCGGCAGGCTGAAGGGCGAGGAAACTGACAAGCTTGCCGATGTCGATGGCGCTGCCCCCTCCAATCGCTACGATCAGGT
>CAJWMA010000254.1 GCA_913042995.1 uncultured bacterium
CGAACGCGAAATCGTCTCGGCGGGCATCGAGCCGGAGCTGGCGGCGGTGGTTCACTCCGATGGGCGGATCTGGGGCTATACCCTGGCCAATGACGTCAGCGGCAACAGGATAGAGAACGAGACCCTGCTCTACCTCTACCAGGCGAAACATTTCACCGGGGCTCTTGTCCTGGGGCCGTTGGTGTTTCTGAGCGACGAACAGGTCAATCCCAACCTTTCCATCAGGACCAGGATCTTCAGCCCAGCCGGAGAGAGCCTTTTTGAGCGCGAGTCCAACACCTCCAACATCAACGCCCCCATCGGGGAGCTGGTGTCCTGGGCGGCTAGCCATATCCGGCTGACCCCGGCGGAGGTTTTTTCGACCGGGACCGATGTCATTCCGGATGGCACGGTGAAGGTCCTCTCGGAAGGAATGACCGTGGAGATCTCCTGCCCGCAAATCGGCATCCTGGCCCATGGGACCGGCCTGGTGGATGTCGCGGGCGAGCTCAACATTGACTATGCCCGGCTCCAGTTCGAGGGAGGCGGCGCATGATTGCCAGGAAAGATAACCCGGGGGAGCACTTCAACTCCGCGCTGGAGGCTTTCACCTCTGGAGAGCTGGAGACGGCGGTAGCCTGTCTTCGTGTCGGCTTCTTCGAGAATCTCTACATCGCAGCGCGGCTGGTCGGCGAGGAGGCCCACCCCCAGGAGATCTGGTACCCCGGGCCCGAGGCGAGGCCGGACGCCGCCATGGAATACGTTGAACGCTTCGGCTTCGACTGGAAGGGCTCGGCTGCGAAGATGCGTTTCCTGCAGAGCGTCTGGAGTGATCCGCTGGTTCGCCGTGAGCTCGAGAATTTCATCAGCCTCTCGAGAGCCCTGGAGCGCGCGCCGGATGAGCGGACGCGGAACAAGCTGCTGGATGAGCGTCTGCGCTATACCGACAGGAGCCGAATTGACGCGACCCAGGCCGAGATACTCTACAGGCTTCGCGGCGGTGACCTGGCCGGGCCGCCTCAGCCGCCGGTGCTGGACTCACTCTACCTGGCGGCGGCGGATCCGGTTGAAAGCGTTGAGTTTTACAGGAAGCTTCTCAATATCGAGCCGCGCGAGACAAGCCGCCAGGCTCGCGGCTGCGCCGAGTTTGAGCTGTCGGGTTTCAAGCTGGTGATTCACGGTCTTGACCAGCAGTCGGAGGAAGATCCCTTCGGCCTGGGTCCCCGGCCGGCTTCGCTGGGATGGGGATCCGTCCTGGTGTTGGGAGTGCAAAAACTCGATGGGTACCTGGAGCAGGCCCGCCGCCATGAGATAGAGATTCTCGACAGCGAGCTCGATGCAGGGGAGTCGATGGGCCCGGAGGCCGCTGGAACCACGCGTTTCTTTGTCGTCAAGGATCCCTCAGGTTACCTCATCCAGCTTGAAGAACGCGGTTGATGCGGGCTCGACAGATGCCAACGGGAGCCCGAGCGGGTATGGTTAAGTTGAGGGTTTTTGCGTAGAATCGTTCTCTTGCAGAGCGCCTCGCATGGTTCCATCCACCTGCCGGAGTGAAAAATGCTCTTCCTGAGAAACGTCCTTCTTCTGCTTCTGCTGGTCGCGCCCTGCGCTGCCCGGGCGGATGAGCTTACCAGCCTTGTTCGGCAGTACAAGGCTTCGTTGAAGAAGGTGACCGGTCCGATCAACAAGCGCTCGAATCTTGTGGCCAGGCACGTGACGCCGATTCTCGACAAGATCGCGGCTCTTTCTACGAGTAGCTCCGAGCGCTGGCTTGCGGCGGAGCTCGACAACTCCGGGACCTCGCCCCAGGCGCGCGCAGCTATTCCCGGGGCGCTTCTCGCAGGGGGAACGGAGAACGCTGTCAGGCTGCTGATCTCGGGGCTTGGCAGGAGACCGCCCGGGGTGCAGGCGGCATCCTTCAGGATGCTGCAGTTCAACGAGAGCTCGCTAAATGTGGAGGAGGCGAAGCTGCTGCTGAGTCAGCTGGGAGCCAGGAAGTCCAGGGCCGCCGCCGGGGACCAGCTCGAGTTGTGTGTGGCTGTCCTGAAGAATTCAAAGAACGAGGCCACCAGGGCCTGGCTGGCCGGTGACGCCTACGACTCGGCTGGAGGGAAAATTGAGCGCCTCCGCGTGCTGGCGCGTCTCGCAGGCGAGCTGAAGCTCTCCGCCGCCCGCGATCAACTGGTTGAGCTGCTGGGGCACCGTTCCCGCGAGCTGGCCATCGGCGCGATTGAGGCGCTGGCGCGAATCGGTGTCGATGGAGCTATCGATGAGATCAGCTCGGCGCTGGATCGTCCCGGTACCGATATCCGCCTGCGGGCCCGGGCGCTCGATGCCCTCGCCGACTCCGCCGCCGGGATGGAGTTCGCGATCCGCTCCGCCGCCAGCAAGGATCCCGAGATGCGGGCCATCGCGATGGGAAGCCTCTCCCTGCGCTCCGGTGATCCGCGCGCTATGAAGGCTCTGCTCGCCGGGCTCAACGACAAGGACCCCTCTGTTTGCAACGTCGCCCTCCAGTCGCTGCGGAGCCTTCGCATCAAGCCCATGCTGGGCGCCTTGATCGATGTTCTTGCGAACCACAGCGATGAGAGCTTTAAGGTCAAGGCTCTCGAATTGCTCGTTAACGTCTCGGGCCAGAACTTCGGTCTCGCGGCGGCTGACTGGAAGAAATGGTGGTCCGCGTCCGAGGCCTCCTTTGAATTCCCGAAGCAGGAAGAGGAGGGCTTCACCAGCGTGAAGAAATACGAGCTCGACTATTTCGGCATCGAGGTCTCCTCCAAGCGTCTCGGGCTGGTTGTCGATATTTCCAGCAGCATGCGCCAGATGGTCGCGGTCAAGGCCGAGAGCCTCGAAGAGGATGAGGAAGAAGAAGCTGGCGGAGGCGACGGGCGCACCCGGGTCGCGCCGGCAAAAAAGAAGAAAAAGAAACCCGGCGGAATCGTGGTGAAGGATGGCAAGGCGATGAAAATTGACATCCTCAAGAAAGAGATGACGCGCTTGCTCAAGAAGCTGCCGGCCGACACCTCTCTCAACATGATCAGCTTCGACGCCACCTTCCGGCCCTGGCAGAAGGCTCTCCAGCCTCTCAAGGGCAAGGGGCGCGCCAAGGCGCTTTCCTATGTCGCCAGGATCACCACGGGCTCGGGAACCAATGTCTTTGATACGCTCGAGTTCGCGCTCAAGGACAAGCGGGTGGATACGATCTATCTTCTCACAGATGGCCTTCCGACTCGGGGGCGCCTGACGGCCCCGGAGGCGATTTTGACGGAGGTCAAGATGCTCAACCGTACCCGCGGTGTCACGATTCACACGATCGCTTTCGGTGCCGAGTCCAACCTCCTGCAGCAGCTTGCTGAGCAAAACGGCGGCCAGTATCGCTTTGTCGACAGGTACTGAAATGCCGGGTAAACCGCTTCCCCAGGATCACCTATGACTCTTCCCCGAATCTTTCCCATTCGCCAGTCCTTCCCGCGACCCAGTGTGGACGATATTACCGCTCGCGCGGAGGCTGAGCTCGAGCGTGTCCTGCCCGCCGACAGAATCAGTGACGGCGCGAAGATTGGTGTCACTGTCGGCAGCCGCGGCATCGCCAATATTGCCGGGATCACCAGGGCGGTGGTGGGCTATCTGAAATCGCGCGGCGCCAGCCCGTTTATCATCCCCGCCATGGGCAGCCATGGAGGAGCGACGGCGGAGGGCCAGGCCCACCTGCTGGCGCATTACGGCGTAACAGAGGACGGTGTCGGTGCGCCGGTGCACGCGGCGATGGAAACCGAGCACCAGGGTACGACCGCCGAGGGGGTGGAGGTCTACCTGGCGAAGACAGCGGTTGAGGCCGACGGAGTGGTGCTTCTGAACCGGATCAAGCCGCATACTGACTACAAGGGGCCGATCGAGAGCGGTCTCACAAAGATCTGCGCTATCGGCCTGGGTAAGCTGGATGGGGCGACGGAATATCACAGCCGCATCTTCGATATCGGCCTGGGAGATGCGATCCGCAGCGCCGCCGGCCTCATCGTCGGCAGTGGAAAGGTGGTCGGCGGTCTCGCGATTCTCGAAAATGCCTACCATGACACCGCCGACCTTGTCGGCGTCAGCACCGATGGTTTCTTTGAGCAGGAAGCAGAGATACTCAAGACGGCCTTCGGCCTGATGGGTAAGCTCCCCCTGATGGAGCTCGACGTGCTCTATTGCCAGAGCCTCGGTAAGAACATCTCAGGGGCGGGAATGGACACCAACATCATCGGCCGCGGCGTCTACGGCTATATTCCCGGTACGCCCTGGATGGAGGGCCTGCCGGCCATTACCCGTATCTGCCTCAGCGACCTGACCGATGAGAGCGATGGCAATTCCGTCGGCATGGGCATGGCCGAGTACATCACGCGCCGCTTTCGCGACAAGATCGACCACAAGGTCACCAACCTCAACTGCATGACGGCCAATTCCCCGGCCGGCGCCCGCATGCCCATCGTGCTCGCCGATGACCGGGAACTGCTCGAGGCGGGTATCAAGACAAGCCCCCGTCGTGAAGATGGGCCGCGGGTCGCCCTGATCCGCGACACCCTGAGTCTCGAAAACGTCTACCTCTCAGAAGCCTGCCTGCCGCTTATCGAGGGGCGCGAAGACATCGAGATCATCGAGGAGCCGGCCGACCCGGTATTCGACGATGACGGCCACCTCCAGCTCTCTTTCTGAGTTCAGCCATCTTTTTCGGCAAAGCTGAATTCTGCCTTCAGCTTTCTGAACGCTCCGAGAAGCTTTTCCTGTTCGCCCTGGGGGAGGTAGGACCTTCCGCCGTAGAGCTGCCGGTAGCGCTGACCGAGCTCGGGGAACTCGCTCTCGAGCCACCCGAAGAAAGGCTCACGGATTTCCCGGCGCAGGTAGAGGGCGTTGGGGATGATGTTATTTATTCCTGCCCTGTGGGCAGCCTCGAAGAGCGGGCGGAGAATCGCTGCGTTGGAGTTGATGTGCGGCATAACCGGCATGCAGAAGATGGCGGTATCGATCCCGGCGCGGACCAGTTTCGCCGCCGTTCGCATGCGGGCGGCCGGAGTCGGCGCGTGTCCCTCGACCTTGCGGGCCAGGGTCGCATCGAGACAGGTGATCGTGATATTGACCCGCAATCGATGGAGTTTCTTCAGTTCCCTGAGCAGCTCGAGGTCGCGCAGGATGATGGGAGACTTTGTCGTGATGGAGAACTGGAGGCCCCTGACCTGGAGCAGCTCTTCGAGCAGGGAGCGTGTCACACGGTAATGATGTTCGGCGGGCTGGTAGGGATCGGTTGCCGTACCAAAGGCGATCGGCTCGTTCGCGAGCGCCGCCCGGCGGAGCCTGCGCCGCAGAGAGCCGGCCGCTCCGCGCTTGACGAAGATTTTCTCTTCGAAGTCTTCCCACCGATGGAGATCGAAGAAGCCGTGGGTGTAGCGCGCATAGCAGTAGCTGCAGGCGAACTCACAGCCGCGGTAGGGGTTGATGGTCCAGACAA
>CAJWMA010000255.1 GCA_913042995.1 uncultured bacterium
GATCGCCATGGGACTGGCGATCGTGTCGGTCCTCATGATCTCCGGAAATGTCCACCTCGGCAGCATCGTTGAGTGGCAGGCGGAAAACGGGTGGATCATTTTCTACCAGCCCCTGGCCTTCATCATCTTCCTGGTTGCAGCCTTCGCCGAAAACAACCGGCTGCCCTTCGATATGGCCGAATGCGAATCCGAGCTCGTCGGAGGCTTCCACACAGAATACACCGGGATGAAGTTCGGCATGTTCTTCCTGGGAGAATACATAGCTATGATCGTCATGTCCGCGCTCCTGGTGACCCTCTTCCTGGGAGGATGGGATCCAGTCTTCTTCGAGCTTCCCGAGGGAGCCGGCGGCACAGCCATCTCGGTGCTGTGCTTCACCGTCAAGCTCCTCGCCGTGCTCTTCCTCTACATCTGGGTGCGCTGGACGCTCCCGCGCTTTCGCTACGACCAGCTCATGAAGCTGGGCTGGAAGGCCTTCGTTCCCCTGGCCCTGCTGAACATCGTGTTGACTGGAATCGTAGTTTCCCTGCTGACGGGAACAGGATGAGATCTGAGATGACCGAAAAAAACAAGAACGAGACAGAACGGCCGCGACGGAGCTGGGGCTTCCTCCTGTACCTGCCGGCGGTGGCAAAGGGACTCTACAACACCCTGCTGCATATCCTGAAGCTGAAGGGACACAAGACCTTTACCGTCCAGTATCCGGAAAAACGCCCGGAGGTGCGGCCCGGCTTCCGCGGCGAGCACCGCCTGAAGATCGATGAGCTCGGGCGGGAAAAATGCGTCGCCTGCCTCATGTGCCAGACTGTCTGCCCATCTAACTGCATCGACATCGTCGCCGAGGAGGCTCCCTGGGAGGACAGGGACAAGAGACCGAGGATCTTCCAGATCGACATGCTGCGCTGTATCTACTGCGGCATGTGCGAAGAGGCCTGCCCCTGCGATGCCATCGAACTCACAGAGAAGCTCTATACCGTTTCAACTTCCCGCGCCGAGATGATCTACGATAAGGAGAAGCTGCTCTCGAACTGAAAGCGGCCGCTGAAAAACCATGGATGCGCTTGTCTTCCTGATCTCAGGGATCCTCATGATCGCCAGCGGCCTGCTGGTCGTGACGAGGAAGAATCCTGTCTACAGCGCCATCCTGCTGGTCGTTTTCTTCCTGCTGACCTCGCTCAACTTCCTGGTGCTGCGCTCTCCATTTCTCGCGGTGATCCAGGTCCTCGTCTACGGGGGAGCGATCATGGTGCTCTTCGTCTTTGTGCTGATGTTGCTGAATCTCACCGAGGAAGAGCTCGATGAGAAGGTCGAGCCGGCACGCAAGCTCCTTGCCGGAGCGGGCTCCGTCCTGCTGTTCGCCCTCCTCGCCTGGGCGATCCACTCATCGGAGAGGATCCAGGCGGCCGGCGATACAGACCTCACCGGACCTGTCAACGATTCGGCGGCCCGGGCGGGAGAGACCCGGGAGATCGGGCAGTCTCTCTTCAGTGAGCATATCCTGCCGTTTGAGTTCACCTCGATCCTCATCTTCATCGCCATCATCGGGGCCATCTATCTCACCAAGACCCGAAGTGCGAACGAGAGGCGGACTACCGAGCCCGCGGTCGAACAGCCGGAGGAGAGAGCATGACCCTCAGTCTCGATCTATGTCTCTACCTCTGCGCGGCGGTCTTCTCGATCGGAGTCTACGGAGTGCTCAGCCGCCAGAACATCATCGTGATCCTGATGTCTCTGGAGCTCATGCTCAACGGCGTCAACCTGGCTATCATCTCCTTTGGAAGATATTTCATTACCCCCGAGGGATCGGCGCTGTCCGGGACAGGAGCCAGCTCCTCGCAAATCTTCGTGATCATCGTCCTGGCTATCGCCGCCGCCGAAGCGGCCGTCGGGCTGGCGATCCTGCTGGCTGTCTACCGGCGCTGGAGAAGCGCCCGGGTCAGCGACATGAGGTTGTTGAAAGGATGATGAGAGAGCAAAGCGAGCTGATCGATGGATAAGTTGATTTTTCTCATACCCCTGCTTCCCTTCCTGGGTTTCCTGGTCAATGGCCTCCTCGGCCGCCGGCTGGGTGACCGGGCGGTGGCCATCATCGGCTGCGCCTCGGTCGCGGGAGCCTTCGCGATATCCGTGTCCTCCTTCCTGCAGGTGTACGATGCGAAGCCGGATACTTTTCTCCAGCAGGACTTCGGAGCCTGGATCCAGGCCGGCGACCTGTCCGTATCCTTCGGTCTCGTCATCGACTCCCTCTCAGGAGTCATGTGCCTCGTGGTCACAGGCGTTGGCCTCCTGATCCATATTTACTCGACCGGCTATATGAAGGGAGATGCGGGCTATTACCGCTTCTTCGCCTACCTGAATCTCTTCATGGCATCGATGCTGGTACTGGTGGCAGCTGACAACATCGTTCTGATGTTCCTCGGCTGGGAGGGCGTCGGCCTGTGCTCTTACCTCCTGATCGGCTTCTGGTACAAGGGGCTCGCGAATTGTTCCGCCGGCATCAAGGCCTTCGTCGTCAACCGCATCGGCGACCTCGGCTTCCTGTTGGGGATTTTCGCCATCTGGGCGGTCTTCGATTCATTCAAATTCAGCGACATCGTGGCAGATGCCGCGACAAAAGACAGCTCGGCGGCCTTCTGGATCTGCCTGCTGCTCTTTGTCGGCGCCTGCGGCAAGAGCGCCCAGATCCCGCTCTACGTCTGGCTGCCGGACGCCATGGCCGGTCCGACCCCGGTCTCTGCGCTGATCCACGCCGCCACCATGGTCACCTCCGGCGTCTACCTGCTCGCCCGGCTCGGACCTCTCTTTGACGCCGCGCCCGGGGTGCTGACCATCGTCGCCACCATCGGCGCCCTGACCGCCCTCCTGGCGGCGCTCATCGCCTTCTCCCAGAACGACATCAAGAAGGTGCTGGCCTATTCTACCGTCAGCCAGCTCGGCTATATGTTCCTCGCCGCCGGCATGGGAGCCTACAGCGTGGCGATCTTCCACGTGGTAACCCACGCCTTCTTCAAGGCGCTGCTCTTCCTTGGTGCCGGAGCCGTGATCCACTCGCTGCACCACGAGCAGGACATGCGCCGAATGGGAGGTCTTCGCCGCCGCCTTCCCTGGACCTTCGCGCTCTATCTCATCGGAGGGCTGGCGCTCTCGGGCTTCCCCCTGACCGCCGGCTTCTTCTCAAAGGATGAGATTCTCCACGTAGCCCATTCGGGCCTCGGCAACATCGGCCCCCGGGGCGTGCTCTGGGGCATCGGCCTCCTGACCGCGCTCTTCACGGCCTTCTATACCTTCCGCCAGATAGCCCTGGTCTTCTTCGGAAGCTACCGCGGAGCCTCCGAGCCCCAGGCTTCTGAAGAGTCGGCAGCCCACGGCCTCGAGCTGGACAAGGTCAAGGAGTCCCCCCTGTCCATGCGTATTCCTCTCATCGTGCTGGCCGCGCTCTCGCTGACGGGGGGATTCCTCGCCATACCGCATTTCCTCCAGCCCGGCATCGAGATCCCGGAGGACGGCAAAATCTCCGGCCTGATCATCGGCGGAATCGTCTCGATCGCCGGGATCGCGGCGGCCCTGACCATCTACCTGCGCTTTCCGCAAGCGCTCAAGGGCTTCATCTCAAGCGCCCCCGGAAAACTCGCGCACAGGCTCTCTTCAAGAAAGTTCTACGTCGACGAAATCTACCAGAAGCTCATTATCAGGCCGATTGGGATCATGGCGGAAATCTGCTTCTACGTGGTCGACCGGCTCATCATTGACATTCTCCTGGTGCACGGCTCGGGCTTTGGCGCCAGCGCCCTCGGTCACCTCCTCCGGCGCCTGCAGGATGGCCGCACCCCGACCTACGCGGCCTGGTTCCTCGCCGGCGCCATCGTGGTACTCGCCGTGACACTCTGGGCGGCGGGGGGATAGGTAAGAGCATGAGCATTACCCTCACCCTGCTGATACCTGTCGCCACAGCCATCCTGCTGCTCTGCATCCCGAAAGACAAGACCGCCGAGCTCAGGATGACCGCGCTCTTCGGCTCCCTGGCGACCCTCGCCTTCAGCCTCGCTCTCCTGGGGGGCTTTGACGCTCAGACCGCCGGCTTCCAATTCACCGAGAAGCACGAATGGGTGCCGAGCCTCCACATCCACTATCACGTGGGAATCGACGGCATCAGCCTGTTCCTCGTGGTGCTCTCCGCCCTGCTCACCCCGATAGCGATCCTCTGCTCCTGGAAATCCGTCGAAAAACGGGTCCGAGAGTTCCACATAGCCCTCCTGCTGCTGACATCCGGCGTCATCGGGGTCTTCGTAGCGCTCGACCTGATGCTCTTCTACGTATTCTGGGAGGTCATGCTGATCCCGATGTACCTGCTGGTCGGAATCTGGGGCAGCACCGAGCGGATCCGGGCGGCGGTGAAATTCTTCATCTACACCATGGCTGGCAGCCTGCTGATGTTCCTCGCCATTCTCTACCTCTACCAGCACACCGGGACCTTCAGCGTCGAGGACATCTACCAGAAGCCGCTGACCGGAACGGCCGGCCTGCTCTGCTTCCTGGCCTTCGCGCTCAGCTTCGCCATCAAGGTTCCCCTCTTTCCGGTACACACCTGGCTCCCGGACGCCCACACCGAGGCTCCCACCGCCGGCAGCGTCATCCTCGCCGGAGTACTCCTCAAGCTCGGCATCTACGGCTTCATTCGTTTCGCCATTCCCTTCTTCCCCGAGGCTGCGGTCCTGGCGGCTCCCTGGATCTCCGTCCTGGCGATCATCGGAATCATCTTCGGAGCGCTGATGTGCTTCGTACAGGAGGACATGAAGAGACTCATCGCCTACTCGAGCGTCTCGCATATGGGATTCGTCGTGCTCGGCCTCTTCGCCTTCAACGAACAGGGCGTCCAGGGCTGTGTCCTGCAGATGGTCAACCACGGAATCTCTACCGGCGCGCTCTTCCTGCTCATCGGCGCCATCTACGAGCGCCGACACACCCGGCGCATCCTTGATTTTGGCGGCCTGGCGCCGGTGGCTCCAAGGCTCGCCATCATCTTCTTCATCACGACACTCTCATCGATCGGTCTTCCGTTCCTGAACGGGTTCGTCGGCGAATTCCTGATCCTGCAGGGAGCCTACAGCCGGAACGTCTTCTACGCGGCCTTCGCCGGCCTGGGAATCATCCTCGGGGCGGTCTACATGCTGACGCTCTACCGGCGGATCTTCTTTGGTGAAACCGACCGGGAGGAGAACGCCGAGATGAAAGACCTGGAGGGCCGGGAGCTGGCCTTCCTCCTGCCGCTGGTAGGCCTGATGGTCTTCCTGGGGCTCTTCAGCCCCTGGTTTACCGCGAAAATCCAGCCCAGCATCGAGCAGTGGCTGAAACTGGTCCAGGCGGGTGGAGGTTAGGAGAGCGAGACGATGGACCACATAACCACATTCCTGCAGTCAAAGCTG